>QWHP01000340.1 GCA_021404985.1 Actinobacteria bacterium ATB1 | reverse complement strand
ATCCAGCTCGCCGTCCTGGTCGACAGGGGCCACCGGGAACTCCCGATCAGGGCGGACTACGTGGGCAAGAACCTCCCGACGTCACGCGACGAGATCGTGAAGGTCAGGCTCGCCGAAACCGACGGTGTCGACCGTGTCGAGATCGGAGCAGACAGGGCCGTCTCCGGAGCCGGGACGGCTCCTCTGTGAACGAGCGGTCACTTCTCTCGATCGACGATCTCGGTCCCGGCGACATCGGCGAGGTCGTCGAGCTCGCCCGTGCGTTCGAGGAGGTCCTGCAGCGACCGATTCCCAAGGTGCCCGCCCTGAGGGGCAGGACAGTGGCCAACGTCTTCTTCGAGGACTCCACTCGTACCCGGCTCAGCTTCGAGATCGCCGCCAAGCGCCTCTCGGCGGACACCGTGAACTTCACGGCGTCGGGGTCGAGCCTGTCGAAGGGAGAATCCCTCTTCGACACGATCCGGACCCTGCACGCGATGGGAGTCGACCTCTTCGTCGTCAGGCATGTGGCACCCGGGGCTGCACGGCGCGTAGCCGGCTGGGTCGACGTTCCTGTCGTGAATGCCGGGGACGGCGCGCACGAGCATCCGACGCAGGGCCTCCTGGACCTCGTGACCGTGCACAGGCGTAGGGGTGGGGTGGAAGGACTGCGATGTGTGATGGTGGGCGACATCGCGCACAGCCGGGTGGCGCGCTCGACCATCGGCGCCTTCGCGATGATGGGCATGCAGGTGTCGGTCTGCGCGCCCGAGACCCTCCTGCCCATGGGAATCGACGAGTGGCCCGTCGAGGTGGCCGACGATCTCGACTCGGCGTTCGCGAAGGCTGACGTCGTGTACATGCTGCGCATGCAGAAGGAACGGATCTTCGACGACCCCGTCCTTCCGTCCCTCCGGGAGTACGTCGCACGCTACGGGCTCACCGCCGAGCGGGCGCGGAGACTCCCGGACGACGTGGTCATCATGCATCCAGGGCCCATGAACCGCGGCGTCGAGATCGCGCCCGAGGCGACCGAGCACCCCGGTGCGGCGATCGAGGAGCAGGTCCGCAACGGAGTCACCGTGAGGATGGCAGTCCTGTACCTCGCGTTGGGAGGCAACTCCTGATGTCCAAGACGGGGAACAGCACGTTCGTCATCCGCGACGGTCACGTCTGGAACGGACAGGGGACGGAACAGGTGGACGTCCGCGTCGAAGAGGGCTGTGTCACACAGGTCGGCCGAAGCCTCGCCGCCCATCCTGGCGAGGAAGACCTCGACGCATCCGGATGCCTTGTCCTCCCAGGCCTCGTCGACATCCACGTCCACCTACGGGTTCCGGGAGGCGAGGACGCCGAGGACATCGCGACAGGATCCGCCGCCGCAGCCGCTGGAGGCTTCTGCGATCTCGTCGCCATGGGCAATACCGCACCCCCCTACGACACAGCGGCCGTGGTCCGCTCGGTGCGTGCCGAGGCCGGCGCCGTCGGGCTGGTCCGCGTCCATCCTGCGGGGTGCGTCACGCGGGGGAGGAACGGAAAGGATCTCGCCGAGCTGCACGAACTGCACCGGGCCGGATGCCGGGTCTTCACTGACGACGGGGACCCGGTCTCCGACGCAGCGATCATGCGTCGCGCTCTCGAGTACGTGAAGGGCTTCGACGGGGTTGTCGCCGACCACTGCGAGGACCGCTCCTTGACCGCAGGGGCGCAGATGCACGAGGGCAGGGTGTCGGGCAGGCTCGGCCTACAGGGCTGGCCGGCGGCCGCGGAGGAGATCGTCGTGGCTCGCGACATCCTGCTGGCCGAGCACTGCGGGGCGCGTGTGCACCTCCAGCACATCTCGACTGCAGGATCCGTCGAGATGGTCCGCCAGGCGAAGGCGCGGGGTGTGTACGTCACCGCCGAGGTCACACCGCACCATCTGACCCTGACGGACGAGGTGGTCGAGACGTTCGATCCCGTCTACAAGGTGAACCCACCGATCCGCAGCGCCGAGCACGTACAGGCGGTGCGCGAGGGGCTCGCAGACGGGACCATCGACGCGGTGGCGACGGATCACGCCCCCCACACGGCAGAGCGCAAGGAGGAGTGGACGACGGCCGCCTGCGGGATGCTCGGCCTCGAGACCGCCCTGCCTCTCGTCTGGAGCCTCGTGGCCGACGGCACCCTGACGCTGGACCGGATGGTCCATGCCATGTGCGCGAGTCCCTCCCGGATCGCTTCGCTCCCCGTCCGGGATTCGGTCGTACCGGGAGTGCCTGCGGACATGTGCGTCTTCGACACGGATACCGCCTGGACCGTGGACGTGCACAAGCTCAGGTCGAAGGCGTCGAACAGCCCCTACGGCGGCATGCAGCTCCACGGCAGGGTCAGGCACACCCTCCTTGCAGGGCGCCCCACGGTCCTCGACGGCGAGACGGTCCCGCCCGGTGACGCTTCCATGGGGAACCGCCCATGGTGACGGATCGTGGGCTCCTGGGACGCCCCCCTGCCGTACTGGTCCTCGCCGACGGCGAGGCCTTCGTCGGCACACTCGCCGCCGGACACCCGGGCGCGGAGCCCGTCTACGACATCGGGAACTACGGCGCCAACCCTGACGACGACGAGTCCGGCCGTCCCTCCGCCTGTGGGCTCGTGGTCCGGGACCTCTCGAGGATCGCTTCCAGCCACAGGGCGGAGGAGACCTTCCCCGATTACCTGACGCGCAACGGTGTGCCTGCACTGACCGGCATCGACACGCGCAGGCTCACGCGTCACATCCGTGTGGCAGGGGCGATGACGGGGGGAGTCTTCACCGGAGACCGCGCGGAATCCGATCCGGCCGACCTCGTCGACCTCGTGCGCCTGCAGCCCACCATGGAGGGACGCAACCTCGTCGCCGAAGTCACCTGTGCCGAGCGCCACGCTTCGCCATACCGGCCCTCCGAGGTCCGTTACAGGGTGCATCTCGTCGACTACGGGGTGAAGCGAACCATCCTGAGAAGGCTCGCCGAGCACGGCTGCGACGTGACCGTCTTCCCGGCGGCGACGCCCGCCGTCGAGCTCCTCGCCGGCGACCCCGACGGCGTCATGCTCTCCAACGGGCCCGGCGATCCTGCCGCAGTCCCCGGAGTGCAGGACGAGGTGAGAGCCCTGCTCGGACGCGTGCCCCTGTTCGGGATCTGCCTCGGGCACCAGATCCTCTCCCTGGCGCTCGGGGCGACCAGCGTGAAGCTCCCCTTCGGCCACCACGGGGCAAACCATCCCGTACTCGATCTCGCGACCGGGGAAGTCGAGATCACGAGCCAGAACCATGGTTTCAATGTCGGGTTCGGGGAAGGGGAGAGAACGTCCACGGGGCCGCAGGTGTTCGACACCGACCTCGGCAGGGTCGAGGTGACGCACCGCAACCTCAACGACGGGACCCTCGAGGGCATCCGCTGCCTCGACGTCCCGGCGTTCTCGGTCCAATACCACCCCGAGGCCGGACCGGGGCCACACGATGCCACGTACCTCTTCCGGAGGTTCGTCGAGCTCATGGAGCCGACCTGATGCCACGACGCGACGACCTTCATCGCATCCTCATCGTCGGATCGGGGCCGATCGTGATCGGACAGGCCTGCGAGTTCGACTATTCCGGGACGCAGGCCGTCCGGGTGCTCGAAGGTCTCGGCTACGAGGTGGTCCTCGTCAACTCGAATCCGGCGACGATCATGACCGACCCGGAGTTCGCACGTGCCACCTACCTCGAGCCGCTGACAGCCGACTACGTGGCGAAGATCATCGAACGCGAGCGGCCGGATGCGTTGCTGCCGACGATGGGGGGCCAGACGGCTCTCAACGTGACGGTCGACCTCGCCGCCCACGGGGTTCTCGAGCAGTTCGGAGTCGAGCTGATCGGTGCGAACCTCGACGCCATCCGCACGGCGGAGGACCGTGAGTCATTCAAGCAGGCGATGGTCGAGATCGGGCTCGACGTTCCGCGGTCGGGGACGGTGCACAGCGTCGAGGGAGCTCTGGTGCTCGCAGAGGAGATCGGGTATCCGGTCGTCGTCCGGCCGGCTTTCACCCTCGGGGGCGGGGGAGGGGGTACGGCGCGCGACGAGGCCGCCCTGCGCAGGATCGTCGCCGAGGGCATAAGGCTGTCGCCCGTCGACCAAGTCCTCGTCGAGGAGTCGGTACACGGCTGGAAGGAGTTCGAGCTCGAGGTCATGCGCGACCTCAACGACAACGTCGTGATCATCTGCTCCATCGAGAACGTCGATCCCATGGGGGTGCACACCGGCGACTCGATTACGGTCGCCCCTGCACAGACACTCACAGACGTCGAGTACCAGGACATGCGCGACGCCGCCATCGCGTGCATGAGGCGGATCGGCGTCGAGACGGGTGGGTCCAACATCCAGTTCGCCGTCGATCCCGACTCCGGCCGGATGGTCGTGATCGAGATGAACCCGCGCGTGAGCCGCTCTTCGGCGCTTGCGTCGAAGGCGACGGGCTTTCCGATCGCCAAGATGGCCGCGCAACTCGCGATCGGCATGACGCTCGACGAGATACCCAACGACATCACGAAGAAGACCCCTGCCAGCTTCGAACCCGTGATCGACTACGTAGTGACGAAAGTCCCGCGCTGGGCGTTCGAGAAGTTTCCGGGCTCCGACCCCGAGCTCGGGACGACCATGCGCTCCGTGGGCGAGGTCATGGCGATCGGGAGGACCTTCCCGGAGTCGCTGCAGAAGGCGTTGCGCTCGCTCGAGACGGGACGCGCCGGTCTGAACGCAGATCGCGCCGAGGTCGGCCTCGGCGACGACGTCGAGGCACTCCTCGAGGCCTCGGAGACCGCGACGCCGGATCGGATCTTCCAGGTCGAGGCGGCGCTGCGGGCCGGCGCCCAGGTCGAGGAGGTCGCATCGCGCACGGGGATCGATTCCTGGTTCCTCGACGGGATCAAGCAGATCGTCGAGGCGAGGAGCGTGCTCGAGTCGATCGACGTCGCCACGTGCGGACCGAGGACGATGCGTGACGCGAAGCGCCTCGGCTTCTCCGATGCCCAGCTCGCCTGGCTCTGGGGGACGGAGGAGCAGACGGTCCGCTCCAGGCGTCACGAGCTCGGCATCGCCCCCGTCTACAAGACGGTCGACACGTGCGCGGCGGAGTTCGAGGCACACACGCCCTACCACTACTCGACATGGGAGGACACCACCGAGGTCGAGGTGCCGGATCGCGAGCGTGTCATCATCCTGGGGTCGGGGCCGAACAGGATCGGCCAGGGTGTGGAGTTCGACTACTGCTGCGTGCACGCCGTGCTTGCCCTCGAGGAGGCCGGCTACGAGACGGTAATGGTCAACTGCAACCCCGAGACCGTCTCGACCGACTACGACACCGCGTCGCAGCTCTTCTTCGAGCCCCTCACGCTCGAAGACGTGCTTGCCGTGGTCGGGGCCGTCGAGCCGGTGGCCGTGCTGGTCCAGCTGGGTGGGCAGACCCCCCTGAAGCTGGCGGCCGGTCTCGAGCGGGCCGGCGTTCCGATCGCGGGAACGCCTCCGGAGGCGATCGACCTCGCGGAGGACCGCGAGCGCTTCGCAGCCGTCTGCAGGGAGATCGGCCTGGACCAGCCGCCGGGGGGGACGGCAGCGGATCCGGGAAGGGCAGCGACGGTCGCCGCCGGGATCGGGTACCCAGTCCTCGTGCGACCCAGCTATGTGCTCGGCGGACGGTCGATGGAGATCATCTACAACAGAGAAGACCTCGACACGGCCGCCGAGCGCATGCACCGCGAGGGAGCGTTCGACTCCGGTCCGCTCCTCATCGACCGTTTCCTCGAAGACGCCATCGAGGTCGACGTGGACGCCTGCTTCGACGGCGAGACCTTCCTCCTCGGGGGGATCATGGAGCACATCGAGGAGGCCGGTGTGCACTCCGGGGACTCTGCCTGCGTCGTCCCGCCGCCGACGCTCTCGGTGGAAGTCCAGCGTCGCATCGCCGAGGGCACAGAGCAGCTCGCCCGGCATCTCGGCGTACGGGGACTCCTGAACGTCCAGTGGGCGGTCCGGGGTCACGACCTCTACGTGCTCGAGGCGAACCCGAGGGCATCGCGGACGATCCCCTATGTTTCGAAGGCTCTCGACATTCCGCTCGCGAAGATCGCTGCTCGCGTCATGCTCGGTGAGACGATCGACGAGATGATCGCTACGCGGGTGTTCGAGCCCGGCCCTGGCATCGGCGAGACCGTGCCCTATCTATCGGTCAAGGAGGCAGTCCTGCCCTTC
>QWHP01000339.1 GCA_021404985.1 Actinobacteria bacterium ATB1 | reverse complement strand
AGTGCGGGAAATCGCACTCCCACGTGATGTTGTCGAGGTTCACGTGATGCCGTATCTCGAGGCCGACCGGATCGTCGATGAAACAGGTGATGATGTTGCGGTCGAATATCTCCGACGGTGTGAGGTCTCCGAGGTCCTGGCCCGTCCAGAAGCGGTGTTGCTCGTACGTCCTGTCGATCCGATCCCTGAAGTAGGGGATCCAGCCGATCCCACCTTCGGACAGGGCGACGCGAAGGTCGGGGAATCGCTTGAAGATGCCGGACCAGACGAGATCGGCAGCGGCCTGGACGATGTTCATCGGTTGCAGCGTGATCATGACGTCGATGGGCGCGTCCTGGGAAGTGATCGCGAGCCTCCCCGACGAGCCGATGTGCAGGCAGACCACTGTGCCCTCGTCGCAGCACGCCTTCCAGAAGGGGTCCCATGTCTCGGAATGGAGGCTGGGGAATCCGAGTGCCTCGGGGTTCTCGCTGAAGGTCACCGCCCGGCAGCCCTTGGCTGCCACGCGGCGGACCTCCCCTGCGAGGAGGTCCGCATCCCAGAGAACGGGAATCGCAAGCGGGATCATGCGGCCCGGCTCGTGAGCGCACCATTCGTCGATGTGCCAGTCGTTGTAGGCCCGCGTCATCGCGAGGCCGGCGTCTCGGTCCTTCGATGCGGCGAAGAGACGGCCGGCGAAGCCCGGCATGCTCGGGAAGTTGAGGGACCCGAGGATGCCGGCGGCGTCCATGTCGGAGATTCGCTCGGCGATGTCGTAGCACCCGGGCCGCATCTGGGCGTAGGCGCTCGGCTCGATTCCGTACTCCTCCTTGGGGCGCCCTGCGACGGCGTTCAGGCCGATGTTGGGAACCACCGTATCCCCGTAGACCCAGAACTCCGTGCCGTTCTTCGTCTCGACTCGCGGTGCCTCGCCCTTGTACCTGTCTGGCAGGTGGCCTTCGAAGAGGTCCCGCGGCTCGACCACGTGGTCGTCGACCGAGACCAGGATCATGTCCTCGACTTGCACGTTCTACCCCCTGGTTCAGGCGCAGGATACGCCATTTCCCGCAGGGAGAACAACGTTCTCCGCGGCGGAGGGGGCGATACCCGCCGGCTTAGGATGTCCCGATGCAGGGCCAGCCACCGCCAGTGCCGGATCCCAGGGGAGTCCATCAGTACCGGACCGCGGCGGGCCAGGGTCAGATGCTCAGGATCATGTTGGGGACTGCCATCGCCCTGTCCGTGGTCCTCCTCGCCAGGGCTCTGGCCGGTTATCTGAAGGGAGACCCCTACGGGGCTGCCGTCGCAGAGGATGCGGAAGGTGCCGTCCTGTTGGGGGCTCTGGCGCAGACCTTCTGGACCTTCCTGTACGTCGGCACCGGTCTGGTCTACGCCGGCTGGATGTACAGGGCCGCCAAGAACAACCTGGCGCTGGGCGCGACGGGGCCGACGTGGGATCCCGGCTGGTGTTGGGGAGGGTGGTTCATCCCCTTCGCAAACTGGGTCATCCCATTCCTCGTTCTGCGGGAGATGTGGAAGGCGTCCGATCCCGGGACACCTCCAGGTCCCGGGTGGAGGTCGGCGCCGATCTGGGCGGGCATCACCTGGTGGTGGGTGCTCTGGGTCACGGTCGCCCTCCTGCAGATCGTTGCCTTCACGGCGGGCTTCGCGGAGGCCTTCCGGACCGGGATCTCGACGGGCGTCGCGCGTGATCCGGACCTGCCTGGCTGGCTCCATCTCGTCGACGCAGCGACGTTCGCGCTGCTCGTGCCGGCCGGTTTCCTGGCCATGCACTACACGCGCCTTCTCGAGGCCAGGCAGGCGACGCGGAGAGCGAATCAGCACGAGATCCCCATGTGACAGTGACCGCCGGCGTGCGCCGGGACGCACGAAGAAGTGTGTCGCAGGGGGGCTGTACCGTGACTCGTGAAGCGAGACGAGAGGTGCAGGAGGACCGAGATGAGCGTCGAGACGCCGTACCCGGGCCGAGATCGGTCCGTGACCGTGGATTGCGGCAACTGTCCCGGGCGTGCGGGTCCCGTGGACGGCGGAGGTTTCTGCGAGGGGTGCGTCGTGGCCTTCCTCCTGGGCAGGGAGGACGACGATGCTGTGGTCCATGACATCTGCGAGGAGCGGGCGCTCAGGCTCCTCGCTCAGAGCGGCATGCTCCGGGAGGTCGTGGGTCGCATGGGGCACGTCGAGGCCGACAGGAGATTCGCCTCTGCCTGAGGGTCTGCTCGAGCGCAAGTCCGCCGGGTGTCGCCGGGCACTGCACACCCCTCCATATAGACTGCGACCCGTGATTGAGCTCCATGTACTGGGACTGTCCGAGGACGGCGACCAGATCCTCCTCGCTGCCCACCCCGAGGCCGAAGTGGCCGGATACGCGGTCGCCGTCAGCGACCGGCTGCGCGAACTCGCTGGGGTCGGGGCGGGGGCGTCCGAATCGGCATCCGACGACCTGATCGAGGCGGACGTCGGCGAGCCGGAGCCGGAGCCGGAGCCCATGTTCGAGCTGCCAGCGGGCCCCCTCGAGGTCGGCAACCCGGCGGAAGCGCTCGAGACCGCCCACGGACTGCATCTCCTTCGTATGCCGGCAGGGTCTGGCACGGGGTCGAACGGGACGAGTCCGGTCACGTCGGGCGACGAGGGCGAGGCTGGCGAGGAGACTGTCGAGCCCGAGACTGCCGAAGCCGGGAACGGCGGCGAAACCCCGATTGCGACGATGGTGCCGATGGATGCCGTCTCCGACCTGGGCCTCCACGACTCCGTGCTCGCCAACCTCCACCGTTGGAACGTGAGGATCCCGACGGAGGTCCTCGACGAGGGCTGGTTTGTGACGAAGCTCGGGGACCAGGCCTGGCAGATCAGCTTCAGGTTCCTTTCCAGGGGTCGGATCCACGAGGCCGAGTGGGTTCTCGACACGACGCAGGCCGTTCTCGTTCCCGAGAACGACCTCGCCGCCATGCTCGGATGGTGGAAGCCGGAACGACCGCGACGTCCGCGCCGCCGCCGCGGTGGCCGGGGCAGGCGCCGCAACTCCGGACGAAGGCGCACGGGCGCTTCGAGCTGAGCGGCAGGTCGGGTTGACCCCCCGGACACTCCTTGTAACCAACGACTTCCCGCCCGGAGTCGGGGGGATCCAGGTGGTCCAGGAACAGCTCTTCGGGCGCCTCGATCCGGACAGGCTCCACGTCCTGGCGTCACGCCATCCCCAGGCCGGGGCATTCGACGCGTCCAGTCCGTTCGAGGTCACCCGGTTCCCCCAGGGCACGCTGCTCCCGACCCCCCTCCTGCGAAGACGGGTCCGGGAGGAGATCGACCGCATCGAACCGGACGTGGTCGTCTTCGGTTCGGCCCTGCCCCTCGGCCTGATGGGTGACATACCTGCCGGGCGCGGTGTCCCGCACGTCTGCTTCGTCTACGGCGCCGACGTCCCCGTCCCCTCGCGCCTGCCGGTGGTCTCGCGGATGCTCAGGAGCGTGTTGCGGGGCTGCTCTGGTCTGGTAGCGATGGGCCCCTGGGTCGCGGAGCGGGCGCAGCGTGCGGCAGGCAGAGAGATCGACATCTGCTGCGTGTACCCGGGGGTCGACGCCGACCGGTTCAGTCCGGGTGATGCCGGCGAGTCGAGGCGTGCCCTCGGTCTCGATCCCGAGAGGCCCACGGTGACGTCGATATCCAGGCTCGTCCCGAGGAAGGGCATG
>QWHP01000338.1 GCA_021404985.1 Actinobacteria bacterium ATB1 | reverse complement strand
GACCGTGAGCGCGCACTTCACCATGCGTCCGCCCGCGTGCATGAGATCGACCTCGACCTGCGGGATCGACCTGACTATGTCGAGCTCGACAGACCTCGGCCAGCCTTCGATGCTGAATCCGTCACCGTCGCGAGGCTGCAACCTGGCGAAGAACGAGTCACCGACCAGCTCGTCGGCGCGCCATCCGAGGAGGCGCGCTGTGGCCGCGTTCACTCCGATCACGGCGCCTTGGGCGTCGACGCTGACCAGAGCGTCGGGCGCACCGACACTGTCCAGAAGCGATGAGTCGGGCAACATTCGCTGACAAGCTAGTCACCGCACGAACCCCCCCTGACCATTCCGGGGGATTCGGCCCCTGCGGGACGTCAGACCACCTGCGGTGTGGGCGGTACCGCCTCTTCACGGAGCTTCTCACAGTCCCCATAGTCGGCCAGAGCGATCTCGTCCACGACCTTGCCGGTGGCTGCGTCCACGAGGACGACACTTCCCGCGACTGCATCGGCCACCCAGATGTTCGGTCCGTCGACGGCCATGTCGATCGACACGAAGTCGGCGTCCTGAACCCGACTCGCCACGTTGGTCGCAGGGTCGATCTCGGACATCGGCCCCGACTCCGTGCCAACCCAGACGCGCCCCTCGGCAAAGGCGAGCGCGTGCGGGTAGACCTCAACGGGAATCGTTGCGGTCACGTCGTTGGTTGCAGGATCGATCCTCGACACCGTGAAGTCGCCTGCGTTCGTCACCCAGACACTTCCGGCCGCCTCTATCACGTGCAGGGGTTCGCTGCCGGTCTCGACCGTCGCCGCGACCTTGTTCGTCTCGGGATCGATCCTGGTGACAGACTCGCCCTTCACGTTCGTGACCCACACTCCCGTGGGGCCAACGGCGACATAGTGCGGGTTCTCGCCCACCTCGACCGTGGCGACCACGCGGTTCGTCCCGGGGTCGATGCGGTGCACGCTGCCCTCGGACTCGTCCACGGCCCAGATCGAGCCCTCTCCTGCCGCAAGGCCCAGGGGATAGCCGTCCACCTCGACCGACGCCTGAGTTCGGTTCGCAACGGGGTCGATCCGGACCACCTGTTTCTCGGACCTGTTGCCAACCCAGACGGAGTCGTCGGCGAAGGCGACTCCGGAAGCCGAACCCCCCACCGTCAAGGACCCGACAACCCTCCGAGCAGCCGGATCGATCCGTACGACGACACCACACGCGAGATCCGACACCCACACGGACCCACCGCCGACCGCGACGCTGTCGGGCCTGAAGGGTGCACCCGGCATCGGGACGGGATCGTCCCCGGGGCCGAGACCCTCCGGGAGCTCTCCCCCGGGGCCCTCCTCGTCGGAGCCTGAAGAGATCGCGTCCATGCGGTCGCCCAATCGGGACAGGAGCAGAGGCACGGACACCGCGAGAAGAAGGAGCCCGGCCGCGAGCCCGATCAGGAGGTTTCGCGTCCCATTCGACTTGCGAGGGTCGTGGCCCGAGCCTTCAGGTGGCGAGGGGCCCGACGGAATGGGGTGGGTCGGCGGCTGTGGCCAGGCACCGTGTGGAGGAAAGCTGTCGGCCAAGAACCCACTCCGAGAGATCTGATCGTCACGCTCAGCGTAGTGACAGTTGCGGTGTGAACTCCCAGAGGAGTATCGCGGCGGCTGCGCCCACGTTCAGGGACTCGACAGGGGGCCGGACCGGAATCGTCACGCGGCTGTCGGCCAAATCGAGGACATCGGCATCCAAGCCCCGTGCCTCACCTCCGAGCCAGAGGGTGAAACCGTCTGCGACGCGGCTCTGTACGGTCGCCGGCGAGTCCCCGCCGCTTGCGACCGCTGCCACGTGATGGTGGCCGGGGGGAAGTGCGGCCTTCACCGCCCCGGGGTTGAGGACGACGCAAACCGGAATCGAGAAGACTGCGCCCGCCGATGCCCGCATCGCCTTGGGATTCGTCACGTCGCAGGTTCCCCCGGCGAGGACGACAGCACCGAGCCCAAGAGCTGCGGCCGTCCGGATCGTGGTCCCGACGTTTCCGGGATCAGCCATCCCGCAGAGGACAAGCGCGCTCTCCGTACCGGGTGGCGGGGATCCGTCCGGCCTCCAGTCGGCCACTGCGGCAACGTTCTGGGGGTGAACGGTGGTGCAGATCTCCTCGAGGAGGTCGAGATCGACGAGGTGGGCGTCGCGCGCCTGCTCTGCGAGTGCGTCCTCCGGGTCGACCGTGAATAGGTCGAACGAGACGCCCGCGGCAGCCGCCGCCGCCACGAGTCTTCGCCCCTCAAGGAGGACGCGTCCCTCACTGGCCCTGACCCGGGAGCCTGCGAGGCGACGAGCGGACCTGATCCGGGGATTGGCTCGCGAGGTGAGCCGTTTCAGCGCAGGCCTGCCTGTCAGGCCTGCGCTGGCGCCGGTTCGTTCTCGAGCGCCTCCTTGGCGATGTCGCAGACGGCCGTGAACGTGTCGGGCTCCGCCACTGCGAGGTCGGCGAGGATCTTCCGGTCGAGGTCGACTTCGGCGAGCTTCAATCCGTGGATGAGGCGGTTGTAGCTGAGACCGTTCTGTCGTGCACCGGCGTTGATTCGCTGGATCCAGAGGCGGCGGAACTCGCCCTTGCGCGCCTTACGGTCCCTGTACTGGTACGAGAGGGCCTTGAGTTGCTGCTCACGGGCCTTGCGGTAGCTGACTCGCTTCTGGCCGTAGTAGCCCCTCGCCTGCGAGAGCACCTCGCGTCTCTTCTTCTTCGCATGCACGGAGCGCTTCACACGGGCCATTGCGCACCTCCTGTGGTATCGGGCAGCTCGTCAGCTGCGTCGGTGATGATCTGAAGGACTTGCGGAGGCGGCTTCAGCCTCCGAGCAGACGCTCCACGTTCCTGCGATCGGCCTCCGAGACGAACGTCGGCCGACCCAGGCGGCGTAGCCGCTTCGGCGACTTCTTGCCGTTGAGGTGGCTGCGGTAGGCCTTGCGGCGCCTCACCTTGCCGGTTCCACTGACTCGGAACCGCTTCGCTGCACCCCTGTGGGTCTTCATCTTCGGCATCGATGTTCCTCTCGTGCGGTCGAACTCGTGTGGGCGTCCGTCAGCCCTCTGCGTCCGTCGCCTCGGCGTGGACGGGGTCGGCGCTAGAAGTCTCCTCGGCATCCTCCACGCCTGCGACGTCCTTCACGTCCTTCACGTCCTCGTCGCCCTCGCCCAGGGTCTCGGTCTCGTCACCTGCGACATCGCCCTGTTCCCGTCTGCGTCGCCCCTTGCCCTTCGTCTTCTTCCTGCGCTCCTCCGGCTCCGCCTCTGCCTTGACGTCCTTTTCCTTCTTGACGAGGGGGTTCAGCACCATGATCATGTTCCGACCGTCGAGCTTGGGCTGGGCCTCCACTGTGGCGATCTCCTCGAGGTCATCTGCGAGCTGGTCGAGGATCTTCTTCCCGAGCTCGGTATGCGTCATCTCGCGGCCACGGAACATGATGGTGATCTTCACCTTTGCCCCGTCCTCGAGAAACCGCACGACGTGCTTCTTCTTCGTCTCGTAGTCGTGCACGTCGATCTTGGGCCTGAACTTCATCTCCTTGACGATGACCTGGGCCTGCTTCTTGCGGGACTCCTTCTGGCGCTGGGACTCCTCGTAGAGGTGCTTCCCCCAGTCCATGACCTTGCAGACCGGTGGGTTTGCCTGGGCAGCCACCTCGACCAGATCGGCC
>QWHP01000337.1 GCA_021404985.1 Actinobacteria bacterium ATB1 | reverse complement strand
CCTCGTCCGCACGATCGCCTGGAAGACCATCCTTGCCGACGACGGATGGGTCGTCTCGGCGCTGCAGACGATCGGGATACTCGGGGCGGACGACAGGATCCTCAGCACACCTTTCGCAGTGGTGTTGGGCCTGACCTACAACTTCATGCCGTTCATGCTGCTCCCGATCTACGTGAGCCTCGAGAAGATCGACATGCGGCTGGTCGAGGCGGCAGGTGACCTCTACTCACCCGGGGGACGGGCGTTCCTGACGGTCATCCTCCCGCTGTCCCTCCCGGGCGTGTTCGCCGGCACACTCCTCACCTTCATCCCTGCGGCGGGTGACTTCATCAACGCACAGTACCTCGGCAGTGCGAACACGGCGATGATCGGTACGGTGATCCAACGCCAGTTCCTCGTCATCAAGGACTACCCCGTGGCCGCCGCCCTGTCGTTCGTCCTGATGGCCATGATCCTGGTCGGCGTGCTGGTCTACGCGCGCCTCCTGGGAACCGAGGAGATCACCTGATGGCGGCCGCAGCTCCGGCAGCAGTGCGACCTGCGACAAGGAAGAAGCGCGTCGCTGTGATCGGCCGCCGGGCGGTACCTCCCAGATGGCTGAGGGAGATCGGCTCGATTCTCGTGCGTATCTGGGCGTATCTCGGGCTGCTCTTCCTCTTCCTGCCCATCCTCGTCGTGGTGCTCTTCAGCTTCAACGACCCCATCGGAAAGTTCAACCTGGTCTGGAAGGGCTTCTCGCTAGACGCATGGAAGAACGCCTTCGCCATTCCGGGCCTCACATCCGCCTTCATCAAGAGCCTCGAGGTCGGAGCGATCTCGACCCTCATCGCTATAGTGCTGGGAAGCCTCATCGCCCTGGCGCTCGTCCGCTACAGATACAAGGGTGGCGCGGCCACTAACCTCTTCCTCGTCCTCCCGTTGACGACACCCGAGATCGTCCTCGGCTCTTCCCTCCTCGTGCTCTTCCTCGATCTGAGTTGGCCGACGGGGTTCTCGACGATCGTCGTCGCCCACGTCAGCTTCCAGATCAGCTTCGTCGCAGTGACTGTGAAGGCACGGCTCCGCGGCTTCGACTGGACCCTCGAGGACGCAGCCATGGACCTCGGAGCGACACCCCTGCGGACTTTCCTCCGGGTGACGTTCCCGCTGATCCTCCCGGGGATCATCGCTGCTGCCATGCTGGCCTTCGCTCTCTCACTCGACGACTTCATCATCACCTTCTTCGTGAGTGGCTCCGAGGTGACGTACCCGCTCTTCGTGAACAACGCGGTCAAGACCTCACTTCCTCCCCAGATCAACGTCCTGGCGACGATCATCCTCCTGGCGAGTCTGGTGTTGATCGGTCTCAACGAGGGCTTCCGCCGCTGGAGGACCCGCGGCATGCCTCCTGTCTGATCAGCGACCCTGCCGGTCCAGCAGGGTCCGGTCCTGCAAGCGGAACCAGAGCCCGGCAACCGGAAGCCAGGCGGACCGCCAGCGGTGCATGGGTATCGCCCTGTGCGTGAGCGTCGCGAACGCAGGTGGCGCACCCCCGAGGCTGACCTCGCCTGCCTTCATCCCCATCCAGGTGTTGAGGCCGACTCCGGAACCGTTGCACCCCGTTGCGTACAGGACGCCGTCGATCCTCCCGAAGTGGGGCATCCGGTCCAAGGTCATGGCGACGTCTCCCCCCCATGCGTAGTCCACCCGGATCCCCCGCAACTGTGGGTGGGTCTCGACCATGGACCGGTAGAGGAAGTCGCGTGCCTCCTCGAGAGTGGGATGCCTGAGACTCCGGCGGCCCCCGAAAGCCATGCGGCCGTCCGGGGTGAGACGCCAGTAGAAGAGGAGGTTCTTGGTGTCGACGAACATTCGCCCCCTCGGGCTCACCTCCTTGGCAAGGGCGGGTTCGAGCACCTCGGTCGCGACGATGTAGCTGCCGACCGGGAGAACCCGCCTCTCGAGGGGAGGGACAAGTCCGTCCGCATATGCGTTCGTTGCGACCACCACGTCCCCCGCGTCGACCGCGCCCCGGATGGTCGTCGCGCGGAATCCGGCCCCGTTCCTCCGCTCGACGGATGTGACACGGGTCCGGGCGTGCAGCGTCGCCCCTGCCCCACGCGCCCTCTCTGCGAGGACGGAATGGAACTTCGCCGGGTGCAGCGCGCCGGTACGTTCGTGGAGCACTGCAGCATGGAATCTCTGGGAGCCGATCTCTTCCGCCAAATCGTCCTTGGAGAGAAGACGGACGTCCTCGCCTTCAGCCTTGTACTCGGCTGCCTCGGCTCGCAGGTCGCGTACCCGTGACGCGTGGTGCGCAAGATGCAACATCCCGGTTCGCACGTAGTCGAAGTCATGGTCCTCTGCGAGCTTCTCGACGAGGTCGAAGGCCTCGTTGACGTCGCGGAACATCTGCCTTCCGAGATCACCGTAGGACTCCGCGAGCGTCCCCGGGCCCGCCTTCAACTCAGGGATGACCATGCCGCCGTTGCGCGTGCTCGCACCGAAACCGACCCGCTCGGTGTCGCAGACGGCCACGCTCTTGCCTCCCAAGGCGATGGTGTGCGCGGCGGACAACCCGCAGTATCCGCTCCCGACCACGAGAACGTCGACCGTGGACGGGAGGGGTGTAGGGCTCGACGAAGGAGCGGGGACCTGCGCCTGCCAGAGGCAGTCCTCGGCGTAGCTGTCGGAGAGCAGGGCCTTGGCTGACACCGCGCCAGCATAGCCACGGCGATCTCGAGCCTGCCACTGAATCGCTTGCTGTTTCGTCCTATTGGCATCGAATCACTTGTCAAGTAGGATCGAGGACGATCTATTCCGTTGTCCCCGGAATCCCCGAGAGACCCGATGCCGACACCGCACGAGCACCTGATCGCAGGCAAGTGGACGAGCGGTGCGCGCGGCGCCGCGATAGCAGTGTCGAACCCCGCGACGGGAGAGTTGGTGGCCGAAGTCCCCACGGCCGGCGTGGACGACATCGATGCGGCGGTTTCAGCCGCCGTCGAGGGGGCAGCTGCGATGGAGGCCATGCCGGCGTTCGAGAGGGCCGCAGCTCTCCACAGGGTGGCGGACGCTCTCGACACGCGACGCGCGGAGCTCGCCCGCCAGCTCACCGACGAACAGGGCAAGCCCCTTCACGCGGAGTCTCTCGGGGAGGTCGAGGAGTCGGCCGACATCTTCCGCTGGGCAGCGGAGGAGGTGAAGCGGCTCGAAACCCCCGTGCTCCCCGGCGCGGATCCGAACAAGAAGGTGCTCACGTTCCGCAAGCCCAACGGGGTGTACACGTTGATCACACCGTGGAACTTCCCGATGAACATCCCCGCGGAGCTCATCGCCCCCTGCCTGGCCGGTGGCAACAGCTGCATAGTGAAGCCGTCGGAGTTGACTCCGTTGAGCGCGGCTGCGCTCGCCGAGGCATGTATGGAGGCCGGCTTGCCGCCGGGCTCGGTGAACGTGCTCCACGGCGACGGCACGGTCGGGGCCGCACTCGTCGCCCACAGGGGTGTCGACGCGATCGGGTTCGTCGGTTCGCACGAGACAGCCGAGGCGATCGTACGTTCCGCCGGCCTGAAGCGCACCCTGATCGAGGCCTCCGGGAACGGGCCGCAGATCGTTCTCGACGATGCGGACCTCGACGCTGCCGCGGAAGCCGCGGTGTACGGCGCGACTTTCACGTCAGGCCAGTGTTGCGTGGCCACGGAGCG
>QWHP01000336.1 GCA_021404985.1 Actinobacteria bacterium ATB1 | reverse complement strand
CTGCTTATGGACGATTTTGCGGTTATCTATCAATGGCGCTTCAAAAATTTCCTGTACGGCGGTTCTGGCTGTTCGACTTAAAACCTGACACCATTTCCCATCATCAGCCAGATATTCAAAGCGGGTGTTCTCCGGGGCCAGCCAGTCAAAATCTTCGATATGCGGGGGTTCACGTTTTTCATCCGGTTTAATCTGGACATCGATCACCGCACGCGGACTTGGTCCCTTCTGCGCCTGGAGAGTGGCCTGTCGAAGAGCTTCGACCTCGTCGATCGTGTCCTGCCAGCGCTGTTTCGTCATCGCATCCCTCCGGATCATGTCATGGGAGCGGGAAGTAGCCAGGGACCTCGGCGTGTGGGGTGTCGAGGTAGACCTTGGCCTCGGGGGCACTGCCGAAGCGACCGTGGCTCCAGCGCACCTCTACATGGCCGTCCACGTGCCGATCCTCCGCGGCAAGGAGATCACAATACGTGGCACTCCAGCTCACGCGCGGCTGGCCGGCCTTGAGGTCGGCAGCGATGTCGAGATTTCCAAAGGTGAATAGCTGTCGCCAGTCCCAAGGCGTGCCGACACGCAGTGCCATACGGTTCGCACCGTCGTGCCCGAGCACGAAGTATGGGGCGCTGGCTATGCGGAGCAGGCGCCACAGCATGATCTCTTGTGTGCGGCAGTCGGGCAGGTGAGCTTGCCAGCGTTCTGCGGACACGGCCGCAACCCTCTGGCAGAGCTCCCGGTAGAGAGCTTGGGCTTCGGCGGGCCACGACCGGGACCGCAACGCCCTCCGAAGCCGGGCTCGTGTGGACTTTGTTAGGCCAGTCGGCGTCGCCGGCATGCCGAGTAGCCCTGTGGATTCCACGCAAACACGGTAGAGCACCTCGTACTCAGCGAGGGCGCACTCCGCATACCAGTCGCTCCCTCGACGGACAGGGGCAGATGTGAGCAAGTCATCGAACAGTCTGAACGGAGATGCGTTCGTGATGTTGCGCGACAAGTACTTGCAGCTCACGAGATAGACATGGTCGGCACGCAAGTCAGCGGGCACGACCTCGTCGCCCAGTGGCTTGTGGCTGCCCTTCCATTCGATGACGCGAGGTCGGCGGCCTCGGAGGGCATCGGGGTGCTGCAGGAAGAAGGCGCCATTGGCGAATGCCATCTGGAACTCGCGAACGAAGTCGCCCGCGGCCCACAGTCGGTCGAGCCGCTCCCAAGTGTCCGTGGATACGTTGATCAATGCTCGGGGGCGGGCCGCGAGTGCGGCCTGCACTGTCGGATGTCCGGTCATCCCGAACGCCGTACCGAGTTCCGTAACTGTCGTCTTATCATCCGCCATCGGCGTGGTCTTCGAAGATCAGAGCGACGCGAAGCTCAAGTGCGGTGCGCTCGGAATCCAGATCGGCCTCCGCCCAGACGACCTCGTCCGGAAACGCGTCCACGGACGTACCTGTTGCTTCGATCCATGTCGCGACAACCTCGTCCCAGCGCTCCTCGAGGAGAGCGGCTCGGATCGCTCCAAGATGATGACCGACCTCATCGGGGTGTGTCTTGGCGACGACCTCGAGAGCGACGAGGCGCGTGAGCACGGATTCATTCACGGCGATGAGGACCTGGGGCGGGTCGTCGTGAGTCACAGCGTAGGCGACCCGATGGCTCGGCGATTGAGGCTCGTTCACGGACGACGCCGGTTCCCGCTGCCGTAGGCCTTCAAACGCTTCAGGTGGTCCTCGTTCAGGAGCTCGACGACGTCGAAGATTGGTCTTCCCTCACCCTTGAGCTCGCTCAAGGCCTTGTCACCGGAACTCCCCCGGGGCGGGACGTCGGTGGTCAGCAGGACGAGAGGAACGGACTTGTGCGCCGTGTGTAGGGCAGCCGCCTTGCCGAGTGCCTTCCAGAGGGTGTCCGTACGCTGCAGACCAGGCCTGGTGCTCGTGAAGGCACCCGAGACGTCGAAGTGCCATTTCTTCCCCGTCGCATCGAAGGCGGCAAAGTTCACCTCGACGCCGACCTCGGGGTATTTCACCTTCTCAGCGATGACCTCGAACCCGCAGGCTTCCAGTACGTAACGAGCGAGATCTCGTGCCTTGCGGCCCTCTCTGACAGCTCTCGCTTGGAAGTCACCGTCATCGGGCGCTTCTGCCCGCTTGGTCCGGTTGGCGGGAATCACCACTCGCGGCACCTCGTCGCCACTTGCCCTTTCGGCGGCGAGGCGATCCCGTTCCGCCTGGATGCGGACATCTGCGATCTTCTTGTACTCGGGGTCGGTGTCAAAGCCGACGAAGTACCGCTCGGTGCGCACGGCGGCGACCGCTGTCGAGCCGGAGCCCATGAAAGGATCCATCACCAAGTCGCCTCGGTAGGTGTATAGGTCGATGAGACGTTGTGGCAGCTCCACCGGGAACGGTGCCGGATGGTTCACGCGGCGCGCCGATTCCGGCGGGATCTCCCAGACGTCAGTCGTCGCGTCGAGGAACTCGTCCGTCCAGATCGAAGCCTCCGAGGGCAGGCCGTCTGCGTGACGTTGCCGCGGCGTCCTGGCCCGGTCGAATCGTCCCTTCGATGCGATGACGATCCGCTCGGTGAGGTCGCGCAGCACCGGGTTCTGCGGACTTTGGAAGCTGCCCCACGCACACGAACCAGTAGCGCCCCTCGCCTTCTGCCAGATCACCTCCCCACGCAGGAGGAGCCGCAGCCTGCGTTCGAGGATGTCGATCACGTCGGCAGACAGGGAGCGGTACGGCTTGCGCCCGAGGTTCGCGACGTTCACGCACATCCGACCGCCGGGTTCGAGCTTGGCGGCGCAGACGGCGAAGACCTCTTCGAGCATCTGCAGATACTCGAGGTACGAGGCCGGGACGTGGCCCTCCCCGAGCGCGGTCTCGTACTCTTTGCCGGCGAAGTACGGCGGCGACGTCACGACCAAGGCGACGGAGTTGTCCGCAACCTGGTCCGTCGTCATCGTCCGTGCGTCCTGATCCCAGATCTCGTCCACGATGACAGGCTCGGTGACCTCGTCGTCATCCGAGATCTCCGGCGCGACGAACCGGGCGTAGAAGTCACTGGCGTCGTGGCTCTCGCGGCGCCCGACCCCGAACGCAGACGTCGACGTGGGCCCGCGCCGACGGACGTTGCGACGGGCTCGGGATTCAGCGCTCATGGTCTCGGAGTGTACGGATGCCTGTCTGGTGCTCCAACGACCCGCCGTGAGCTGCCTCCAAGCTACGCCGGTCGGGAACTTGCATGAGCACATCGGCGACGTAGTCGTAGTCGACGGGGTTGCCGTCGATCATGGGTATGCAGGTGTCGCTGTCGATGCCGGCGTGGTCGGGGGCTTCCGTGAGGAGCTCGGACTTGCCTGTCCAGGGGAGCTGGGCGGGATACGCGTCACCGTCGGTATCGACGAGAGCGAAGGTCCCGTTGGGTCCGGGACGGACGTGCCAGCCGCCTTCGTGCACCCAACGATGGTGATACTTGCAGTAGCTGACAAGGTTCCCCAGGGACGTCTCGCCACCGTGGAGCCAGTGCCGCCTGTGGTGCGCCTCGACCTTCGTGCTCGTGCAGCCAGGGAACCTGCACGTACCGTCCCGAACTGCGAGCGCCCGGCGCAGGGCAGTGGGGACCCTACGGGTGCGCCGTCCGACATCCAGAGGCATCCCATCGGTGTCCTCGCGGATCTCGATCACAGTTGCGTCC
>QWHP01000335.1 GCA_021404985.1 Actinobacteria bacterium ATB1 | reverse complement strand
GTGATCGTCCAGGATCTGTCCGGCGAGCTGCTGCAGCTCTCCCTGCTCTTCGGTCAAGGCGAAATCCATGTCCCCTCCTCACTTGTAGTGGGGCAGCCCGAGGCCTGCCATGGCGATGATGTCCCTCTGCACCTCGTTCGTACCGCCCCCGAAGGTGAGGATGAGCGACGTGCAGTACCGTGCCTCGAGCTCGCCTCGCAGGAGGGCGAGCTCGGATCCCTGCTTCACGAGCCCCTGCATACCGACGATCTCGAGGAGAAGCTGATAGTGCTCGAGTCCGTACTCGGACGCATAGACCTTCACCGAGGACGCCTCCTGCATGGTGAGGTTCCCTTGGGTCATGGACCAGGCGAGCTTCCAGTTCATGAGCTTCACGGCCTCGCTCTTGGCGCGGGCCTTCGCCAGGTTGAGCTGGACCCAGGGTTGGTCTATCACCCGGCGTCCGTCGGGGAGCTTCGTGTTGCAGGCCCAGCTCCGGACCTGTTCGAGGAGCCGCATCGGAGGACCCGAGGGTGTCAGGTTCACGCGCTCGTGGTTGAGCTGACTGACGATGAGCTTCCAACCGTTGTTCTCGCCACCGATGAGGGCGTCGGCGGGGACGCGCACGTCCTCGTAGTAGGTCGCGTTCGTGCGGATCCCCCCCACGGTCATGATCGGTGTGATCGAGACCCCGGGTGCATCCATCGGGACGATGAACATCGAGATGCCCTGGTGCTTCGGGGCTTCCGGGTCGGTGCGTGCGGCCAACCACACGTACTGCGCGAAGTTGGCGAGGGAGGTGAAGACCTTCTGTCCGTTGATGACCCACTCGTCGCCGTCACGAACCGCACGTGTGCGCAGCGACGCGAGATCGGTGCCCGCCTCCGGCTCGGTGTAGCCGATGCAGAAGTTGATCTCACCGGCGAGGATTCTCGTGAGGTAGTCGCGCTTCTGTTCCTCGCTGCCGTACTTGTAGATCGTCGGGCCGACGGTACCGATGGTCAGGAACGGGAACGGGAAGTTCGCCGTCTGGCAGGCATCGGCGAAGATCATCTGCTCGATTGGCGAGCGCCCCTGCCCGCCGAACTCCCTAGGCCAGCCGATGCCGAGCCAGCCGTCCTTGCTCATCTTGCGAAGCGCCTTCCAATAGAGGGGCCCGCCGCCCTCGATGTATCCGGAGCGTTGCTCTTCACGGAACTCCGGCGTGCAGATGTCTTCGAAGTAGTCGGCGAGGTCGTCCTGGAGTGCCTTCTGCTCCGGAGTGAAATCGACGTACATGCAGGTCCCCCTGATGGGCAGGCGAGCTCGTCAGATTCTCCCGCATCATTAGAACAGGTTCCAATTCGCGGCGGTGGCTACGGGTAGGGTGGCTGTTACCGCCAGGAGTTTGGGGAAGGAGGGACCCGATTTGGTCGAGACGCCATCGCAGATGCTCCCCTTGGGCACGAAGGCCCCCGAATTCGACCTGCCGGATCCGAGGAGTGGCCGGAACGTGCGGAGCTCGGATCTCGACGGCCCGTTGCTCGTCATGTTCATCTGCAACCACTGCCCCTTCGTCAAGCACGTTCGGGGCGAGCTTGCCCGTCTGGGAAGGGACTATGCCGGCAGGCTGAACATCGTGGCTGTGATGAGCAACGACACGGATGCCTATCCGGCCGATGGCCCGGATCGCATGGTCGAGGAGGCGGAGCAGGTGGGGTACACGTTCCCGTATCTCTATGACGAGACACAGGATGTGGCGAAGTCCTACCGGGCGGCGTGCACACCGGATTTCTTCCTCTTCGACGCCGAGCATGCCCTCGTGTACAGGGGCCAGCTCGACTCGTCGCGCCCGTCGAACGACATCCCGGTGAACGGCGCCGACCTCCGGGGTGCGATCGACGCGCTGCTGTCGGGCGAGGAGGTGCCGTCCGATCAGCGACCCTCACTTGGCTGCAACATCAAGTGGCGTGACGGTAACGAACCGACCTGGTTTCGCTGATCAACGGAATGCAGAGAAGTCGGGCGGGCGTTTCTCGGCGAAAGCCGACGCCCCCTCGGCCGCCTCGGGTGACGTCTCGAAGAGGTCGAGAGTCGCGAAGGCCATCTGCCCGATGCCTGCGATCGACTCGCTGTCCGCGTTGAAGCTGTGCTTGAGCACGCGTAGGGCCGTCGGGCTCTTCTCGAGGAGCTCGTCCGCCCAATGACGGATCTCTTCGTGGAGGACCTCACCGGGGACGACGGCATTGACCAAGCCCCACTCGTACATGGCCTCGGCGCTGTACTGCCGGCAGAGGTACCAGATCTCTCTCGCCCGCTTCTCACCGACTATCCGGGCGAGATATGCGCTCCCGAAACCGGCGTCGAACGACCCGACCTTGGGTCCGGCCTGGCCGAACTTGGCATGGGAGGCAGCGATGGTGAGATCGCAGAGGACATGGAGAACGTGCCCGCCTCCGATCGCCACGCCGTTGACACCGGCGATGACGGGTTTGGGTATCGCCCGTATGAGTCGGTGCAAGGTCTCGATCTCGAAGACACCGGACTCGCTCGGCCCGTAGTCCCCGGTTTCGTTGCGTTGCTTCTGGTCTCCCCCGGCGCAGAAGGCCTTCTCGCCGCTTCCAGTGAGGCACACCACCCCGACATCGGAGTTGCCCCAGGCTGCACGGAAACAACTGATGAGTTCGTCGACGGTCTTGGCCCGGAACGCGTTGAAGCGTTCTGGTCTGTCGATCGTTATCCAGGCGAGTCCCCGGTCGATCTCGTAGCGGACGTCGGTGAGGCCTTCGAGTTCCATCTTGCGAGGCTAGAGCGAGGGTAGGGTGCGGCGGTGACCTTGGTGGACCTCTATGTCGACGTCGAACGCTCGTGCCCCTCCGGGCGGCCCTGGGTGGCGGTGAACATGGTGGCGAGCCTCGACGGGGCGACGTCCGTGGGGGGACGCAGCGGTGGTTTGAGCAGCCGGCAGGACCGTGCTGTGTTCCGGGCGCTGCGTGCTGCGGCGGATGCGGTGATGGTGGGGGCGGGGACCGCCCGGGCCGAGGGATATGGCCCGGTACGACTCGACGATCACGCACGGCGCAGTCGTGTCGAGCGGGGCCTGCCGCCGGTGCCACGCCTCGTGCTCGTGTCCCGGCGCCTCGACCTCGACGAATCCCTGGCCATGTTCGTCGAGGCCGAGACGCAGAGCCCGACGACAGTCCTTGCCCCGGCCGATGCCGACCCTGAGCGGCTCGCACGTCTCGCCGGGGTCGGCGAGGTCATCACTTGCGGGCAGGGGTCGGTAGACCTGCTGTCCGGGCTCGGCGAGCTGCACGCTCGCGGTGCGAACTTCGTTCTCTGCGAGGGAGGCCCGCAACTCAACGCCGACCTGGCACGGCTCGACTGCCTGGACGAGGTGAACCTGACGGTCGCCCCATTCCTGGTCGGCGGCCGGACACCGAGGATCTTCGGGACGGTGGATCTCGTCGATCCCGTACAGTTCGTGCTCGCCCACTGCGTTGCCGAAGAGGGCAGCGCATTCCTCAGGTACGTCCGATCCCGCGAGGTCAACAACCGCGGGTGAGCGTCACACTGAAGCGTGTGGGATCGCTGGACTCCAACGTGATCACTCCGCCCATCGCTTTCACGAGCTGGTGCGACGCATGCAGACCGAGTCCGAAGCCATTCGACGAGTTGACCCGTCCGTCGAAGGCCTCCTCGATGTGGGCTCTGTCGCAAGTACCGGCGTCCTCGACCGCTACCTG
>QWHP01000334.1 GCA_021404985.1 Actinobacteria bacterium ATB1 | reverse complement strand
CGACGGCACGGCCGACGGCCCTCGCCGTGACACCCCAGCCTCCGTACTGGTACGGATGGCCTGTCTACAGAGGGGTCGTGCGAGAACCGTCGGGTTCAGGAGGTGTGACTCTGGACGCGTGGGGCGGTCTGCACGTCTGGGGCGGGGCGTCGATCGACGCAACGGGCTCCCCCTACTGGTCCGGCTGGGGCATCGCACGGGACCTTGCGAGGGATCCTGCCGGTTCGGGGGGTGTGACGCTGGACGGCTTCGGCGGCCTCCACACGTGGGGTGGGTCGTCGGTGGACGTGACCGGAGGGACCTACTGGTCCGGTTGGGACATCGCGCGGGCGGTTGCGCTGAACCCGTCGGGGTCGGGAGGTTGGGTGCTCGATGGCTTCGGGGGGGTGCACGAGTTCGGTGGGGCGCCGCCGATCACCGGGACGCCGTACTGGAACGGCTGGGACATCGCGCGGGATGTCGTCGTCAACGACTCGGGCCCGGGTGGGTGGACTCTCGACGCGTGGGGCGGAGTCCACGAGTGGGGTGGTGCACCAGCGCTGTCGGGAACGCACCCCTACTGGTCCGGTACCGACACCGCGCGTTCGCTGGTCCGATCCCAGCCGTCCTGGGGAGGCTCGTCCGCTTACACGGCCGATGCCTGGGGCGGGGTCCACGCCTGGACGCCGTGAGACGCCGGCTCATCTGGTTCGTCCCGGCAGTCGCCGTGGCCGCAGCCCTCGCAGTGCTCCTCGTGGTGTCCGCGTATGACGCACCGGACACGGATGAAGGCGGGACGGGCATGGCAGATGTCCCTCCGCCTGCAGCCGACCCGCAAGGCATCTCCTGGAGACGGGTCGAATCCGAGTCCTTCGCAGGAGGGACAGGCATGACCGCCGTCGCTCGCGGTGGAGGCCTCTTCGTTGCGGTGGGCACAACCGCGGCGGGGGCGGGAGCATGGACGAGTGTGGACGGTTCGGCGTGGGAGTCGGTACCGGGGGAGGTGTTCGGCGTCGCAACCGAGGCGACAGGGGTCGCCGCGCGGGACGGGCTCATGGTGGTCGCCGGCGTCGCGGACGAGGTGACCCCTTTGGTCTGGATCTCCAGGGATGGCGGGTCCGGCTGGACACGGGAGAATCTTCCCGGGAGCCCCCTGGGCAGACCCCGGGGCGTTGCCCTCTCGTCCGACCCGACCCGGGGCATGGTGGTGGGGGGGACGACCCTTGGCGAAGCCAGGGACGCCGCGGTCTGGTGGTCCCGGGACGGGACGGAGTGGATCGCCGTCGACGACGCCGACCTCCGATCGGACACCGCCGACCTCGCAATCCTCGCCGTCACGGCGACGAGCCAGGGTTTCGTAGCCGTCGGAACCGAGAACGACATGACGGCGGCAGCGTGGGTCTCGGAAGACGGCAGGACATGGGATCGGATCCGGAGCGAGAGCCTCGAGGGCGAGGGCGATCTCAGCATGTGGGGTGTGGCTGCCGGACCCGGCGGAGTCGTGGCGGTCGGCCACAGATTCGGTGACCGGATCGAGCCTGCAACATGGTTCTCGCCCGACGGGCGCACCTGGGAGCGGACGTCCCTGGACACGTCCGGGGAGCGGACGATGTGGGGTGTGGCCGCGTCGCAGCGCGGCTGGGTTGCCGTCGGGTCGGCGGCGGCGGACACGCGTGCCGCGCTCTGGCATTCCGAGGACGGAAGGGAATGGGTGCAGTACGACGAGATCGACGTAACCGGCGAAACAGGTCCGGTCTCGGTCTACGCCGTAGGCGCGTCGGACGAGCTCTTCGTCGCGGTCGGCGGCGGGGGCGGGGCCGGCTCGGGTTCGACAGAGGTTCTGGTCCTGACCGGTTCGTGAGTCGCTGCTCTGCGTCCCGGGCTGTTGCGCCGCATCGTGGGAAGGATCCTGTCGTGGCCCCTCTTCGGAGTGTGCTAGACATTGGGTATCTCAGCGCCCGGCAGTACGGCGGCAGTCCCTGCCGATCCCCTCGAGGGCGCAGCCCCAAGATCGAGCCTCGTGTCTCGCCGTCCGAGGCGTGGCCGCTCGCCAGGTCCGAATGACCGAAGTCCGGCGAGATCTTGTAGAGAGAGCGCCTGCCGTGCCCCGAGGCACCTGGCGTTGGGGATCCGAGCACCAGTTGGAGGCCAGGAGTGCGACTCTTCCTTGATTCGGCGAACCTGAACGAGATCGCTGACGTCGCGTCCTGGGGGGTTCTTTCCGGCGTCACGACGAACCCCACGCTCCTCGCGCAGGAGGACGTCGATCCGGTCGTGCGAGTTGCCGAGATCTGCCGGACCGTGCCCGGACTGGTCACGGCGAGCGTCGTAGGGGACGGCCGGGACGAGCTCGTCGCGCTCGGACGCGAGCTCGCAGCAGTGTCCGAGAGCGTCGTAGTCCAGTTCCCGGTGGGACTCGAGAGTCTCGCGGCATGCCGGATCCTCAGCGAGGCGGGGGTCAGGGTGAGCATGATCCTGGTCTTCTCCGCCGCACAGGCGGTTCTCTGTGCGAACGCCGGCGCTGCATACGTCGGACCCTTCCTCGGCAGACTCGACGACATCGGGGCAGACGGGCTCGCTCTGCTCGAGGAGATGGCACAGATCTTCGCCGTGCAGGGTTACCCGACGGAGCTCGTCGCCATGTCGCTGCGGTCACCGGCTCACGTCATCGGTGCCGCACGAGCTGGAACCGACATCGCCTCCATCCCCTATGATGTGTTTCTGCAGATGGTGAGCAACCCGCTCACCGATCTCGGTTCCGAGCGGTTCTCCGAGGACGGAACTCCACTCAATCCCGCCATCGGGGGCGGATATGGTGCGGGGACACCCGTGCCCCCCACCCCGACCGGCAGTGTGGCCTACGACACGAATCCCACCGTGCCTGGTGGTTTCGACCCAGGCCAAGCGGTGCCGGGCGGGACGCACGGGGAGGTGTTCATGCCTCCGGGGAACACCTACTCGACCTCCGAGGCGCACCACTCCCATGACGGCGGCACGGGACCGTCGTTGTCGCATGGCACCTGACCAGGAAGTCCCATGACCACCACCATCGAGCGCGAAGGTCTCCAATCCAAGAGCAAGGCGGACCTCGAGACCATCGCGAAACAGATCGGCGTACGAGTCACGTCGTCGATGCGCAAAGGCGACATCGTCGACGCGATCATGCAACACCACAGTGACTCATCGCCCGCCCGTCCGGTGGAACCGGCACGTCCGGTTCCAGCTCGAGGCGGGGAAACCCCGGATAGGAGCGACGGAGGTCGCGAGCCCAAGATGCCGGAGGAGACGGTGAGCACAGAAGCCAAGTCGGTCGGCGACGCGCGAACTGCGGAAGGGTCTTCCGCCAGTTCCACCGACTCCGAGGCGCAAGGGGCGGCGCGCGGTGCGACCACGACCGCCTCGGGCGGCGGGGCGACCTCCGCGAAGTCCGACGAATCTGTCCCGGACCGAGTCGGGTACGGGGGTGAGTCCGCTGCAGGTTCGGGCAGTGTGCAGGCTCGAGGCGAGGGTTCCGGTGACGGCCAGGAAGACGGCTCGGACGACGACTCCAGCCGCAGTGTCAGGAAGGTCGAGGCGCAGGGTGGCAGCCGCCGCCGGCGGAACCGGAACCGGCGCACGAAGCAGAAGGCCAAGCCCACCCAGCAGGTTTCCAACGAGCCGCTGAGGGACGACGAGGGCAACGTCGTCGAGAGGGCGGGGGTTCTTGACGTCCTTCCCGACGGATACGGATTCATCCGCACTTCC
>QWHP01000333.1 GCA_021404985.1 Actinobacteria bacterium ATB1 | reverse complement strand
CTGCTTCTGTGGACAAGATCGCTTCCCCTGTGAATACGCACTCTGAGCGGGCCCTCGACGAACAAGTCGCACGGTAAGTGACAGGATCCGGGGGAAGATTGTCCACAGGCATCCGGGCGCACTGTGGAGAAACCGTCCTCCGCTTCGAGATGTCCGACAAGCTGCGCCCGGGGACCGGGATCACGAGACCCGTCGGCGACGATGATGCTCGATGAAATCGACCAGGACGTACGTTCCCAGGTTCTCGGGAGTCGTGAAGAAGGCCCGGCCTCCGTTCATCTGCGTGAGACGTTCGACGAAACGCTTCAGTGCCGGGGAGACATCGAGCATGAAGGTGTTGATGCGGATACCCTCCTTGGTGCAGCGCACGACCTCACGAAGGGTCTCCTCGATCGTCCTGGGCATCGGCGGATAGCTGAAGACAGGCACCCCGTCCTCGATGTGGGCAGTCGGTTCACCGTCGGTGATCATGACTATCTGGCGTGTCGCGGCATGCTCACGTGCGAGCATCTGCCGGGCAAGCGCAAACGCGTGCTGCATGTTCGTCCCGTAGACGAAGTCGTAGCTGGCCTTCGGGAGATCCCGAGGCTTGATCTCCCGTGCGACCTCGCTGAAACCAACGATTCCCAGGTAGTCTCGCGGGAACTTCGCCGAGATGAGGGCGTGGAGGGCGACCGCGACCTTCTTGGCCGCGAGGAAGTTGTCGCGCATGGGCATCGAGAGCGAGAGGTCGAGCATCAGCACCGTGGAGGTCCTGGTGAGACGCTCGGTCTCCTCGATCTCGAAGTCGTCGGGCACGACTCGGACGGGGGTGCCCGGACCCGTCCGCGACAGGGCATTGCGAATCGTGCGCCCCACGTCGAGGAGAAACGGATCGCCGAACTCGTAGGGGCGGGTCTGGTAGTTCGGTTCGCCGAGGGCGCCCCTCTTCGTCGACTCGTGGTCTCCCATGCGGTCGAGCTGTGGGCCGCGGAAGAGCTCGCCGAGGGCCTTCTGCCCGATCTTTCGCATGCCCCGCGGCGTGAGCTCGAGGCGGCCCTCCTTGTTCTCGATCAGGCCGGCCTCCTCGAGTTGGCGCGCGAGCTGCTGCAGCCGTCGCATCGACCGCTCGGCATCCTCGCCGATCAGATCGCGCACCTCGTCGGGGTCGATCTCGGTCAGCATGGCAGGGTTGGTCGCCTGGCTCATGAACCTGTCGAGGTCGTCGATGCGCGAAAGGGCGTCCATCGCGCGCATGCCTCCGGCGAGGTCGAGCGGATCCTGGCCGCTGAACTCGAATCCCTGGTCCCACGGGAGCGACGGAAACGCGTCCTGGAGTAGGCGGCCGAGCTCGTCGGCCTGCCATCGCAAGTCCATGTCGTCCATGAGCGCATCGAGGACGGACTCGAGCTCCGCTCGCTGCTCGTCGGTCATGGAGGCGAGGAGCTGCTGCATCCGGAGCATCCGCTGCGCCAGCTGGGCGAGGAGCTCGTCGAGGTTCCGAGGATTCTCGGGGAAGAAGTCGCCGTACTTCTCCATGAAGCCGTCGAAATCCGGTTCCCTTCCCTCGGCCCGATCGCGCAGCATCTGGTTCAGTTCTGCCATCATGTCCTTCGTGCGCTGGAGCGCCTCCGGCGACATGTTTCGCAGGCCCTCGGTGAGCTGAGAGCTGAACTGCTCCATCATCTGTCGGCGGAGCTCGTCGACGAGCTCCCCGAACTTCCGCTCCGCCTCGGGATCGGTGAAGTCGTAGTCGCCCAGCTCTCGAATGCGGCTCCCTGCGTCGTCGGGCATCTGGTGGAACTGCTCCATCCGTTCGAGCAAGTCCGATCGCCTGTCGTCGTCTCCTGCTTTCTCTGCACGCTGCAGCTCTCTCTCGAGGCCACCCTCCTCGAGGCTCATGACCTCGTCGAGACGCTCGCGGATGTCGGAGAGGATCCCCGACGGGTCGTGGTCCTCGAGGAACTGCTGACGCCTCTGGCGCAACTGCTCGATCATCTCGCGCAGTCCCTGGATGTCGTCCCCGATGCCCTGCTGGAGCAGACGCCGCAGGGCAGCGTCGAGGTCGCCATGTGTGATGAGGTCGTCGGCGATCTCGCCGAGCACGTCGTCGGCGTCGAGGTCGTCCACGACCTGCGTCCCGTCCCAGGCCGAGTACCGAAGTCGTCGCTTCATCGGCGTCCCTCTCAGTCCGGGGTCAGCGGGCGCTGTACGCAGCGCGGCCCCCGAGCTCCTCCTTGTTGAGCCGCTTCGAGAGGTGCAGGCCCTCGAGCACGAGTTCGAGCGCGGCGACGATCCCTCCGGGGGATTCCCCCCCGATGCGCACCAAGGCGGCGGTCAGTTCGTCGAGCCCGTCGATCTGACGGAGCACGGCCTGCGCCGGGGTCTCCGAGTCGACCTCCACGACGAGGCCCTCGTCCGCAGCCGCCAGGAGCGGACGCACGTCCTCCGCCCTTACCTGCTCTCGGTAGACCTGGAGTATCGCCTTCGCGAACACCCGGCCGAGGACCTCGGACTCCTTGCCCTCGTCGATCGACTCGATCTCGACCTTCCCCGCCGTCGAGGCGATCAACGCGTCGAGGTCGGACAGACGGGGAACGACCTCGTCCTCACCGTTGCGCAGGGCGCGGCGTAAAGCGGCCGCAAGGAGGGTTTCGGTGTTGCATATCGTCATGCGGACGGAAACGCCGGAGCGCTGGTTGACATTCGGGCTCTGACGCGCGAACTGGCTGATCTCGGCCACCAGGTTGCGCAGGAATGCGGGGACGTGGACAGGTCGTCCGTCGGTCACGGGCGGGGTGCACTCGACCTCGGCTATCCGGACCTCCAGATCGGTCTCGAGGGGGTAATGCGTCCGGATCTGGGATCCGAATCGGTCCTTGAGAGGTGTGATTATCCGGCCCCGGTTGGTGTAGTCCTCCGGGTTTGCGGAGGCGACGAGCATGATGTCGAGGGGGAGCCTGACCTTGTATCCCCGGATCTGGACGTCGCGCTCCTCGAGGATGTTGAGCAGCCCGACCTGGATCCGCTCGGCGAGGTCCGGAAGCTCGTTGATCGCGAAGATCCCACGGTTGACTCGTGGGATCAGGCCGTAGTGGATCGTCAGCTCGTCGCTCAGGTAGCGCCCCTCTGCCACCTTGATGGGGTCGACTTCCCCGATCAGGTCTGCGATCGAGATGTCCGGTGTCGCGAGCTTCTCTGCGTAGCGCTCGTCCCGTCCGACCCACGCTATGAGAGTCTCGTCTCCTTCGGCTGCGATCCGCTCACGGGCGTAGCGACTGACCGGGTCGTAGGGGTCGTCGTTGATCTCCGACCCTTCCACGATCGGCATCGCGTCGTCGAGGAGGTCCACCAGCCCGCGGATCATGCGGCTCTTCGCCTGTCCCCTCTCGCCGAGAAAGATCACGTCATGGGCAGCGAGCAGCGCGGTCTCGAGCTGGGGAACGATCGTCTCGTCGTAGCCGAACACGCCTGTGACGACGTCCTCGCCTCCACGCAGCCTGCGCACAACGTTGCGCCGGATCTCCTCCTTCACGGGGAGGCTCTCCCATCCCGACTCCCGCAACTCCCCCAGTGTCGTCGGACGGTCCGTTGAACGCTGTGATGTGACCATGGAAGGCAGCGTACCAACGGGGAATCACCTTCTCCACGGGAGATGGCGGCCCGAACGCAGGCTGTCGAGGGAGACGTGCGGCACGGTCGGGCACCATCCCGCGCTGCCGTTGCGTCCATGGACGGGAGGAGCCCG
>QWHP01000332.1 GCA_021404985.1 Actinobacteria bacterium ATB1 | reverse complement strand
AGCGGCCGGACGTGTCGACCGGGGCACCGGCGCAGCCCTTCCGGGACCGCCCGCGTCAGGCTTCGATCCGGCTCTCGTGGATCCGGACGCGAGGGTGGACCCCGTGCCCACCACGGGAGGCTCCGGTATCACGGGCGCGGACACGAACCCGTGACTGCGCCGGGATCCCCGCACGGACACGTGGACACAGGCGCGGGCCGGGGCGGCGGCGCGCTCCCCGGCCGTGTCGACGCCTACGAGATCGAGCGAGGTCTGACGTTCGACCCGTTCCAACGGGAAGCCATGGACACGCTCGTCGCGGGGCGCTCGGTCGTCGTCTCGGCCCCCACGGGGTCCGGCAAGACACTGGTCGCAGAGTTCGGGATTGCTCTCGCGCTCGAGACGGGCCGAAGGGGGATCTACACGACGCCGCTGAAGGCTTTGTCGAACCAGAAGTTCCACGACCTCGGTCGTCTGCACGGGCCCGAGAACGTGGGTCTCCTCACGGGCGACAACTCGATCCGCGGCGACGCACCGGTCGTGGTGATGACCACCGAGGTTCTGCGGAACATGCTCTACACCGACCCGGCCGAGGTCGGGAACGTGGGTGTGGTCGTCCTCGACGAGGTCCACTACCTCCAGGACCCCTACCGAGGTGGGGTCTGGGAGGAGGTGATAATCCATCTGCCAAGGTCGGTCCAACTCGTCTGTCTGTCGGCGACGGTGAGCAACTCCGGTCAGTTCGGCGAATGGGTCGAAACCCTCAGGGGGCCGACGGAGGTCGTGTCGGAGGACCACCGGCCGGTACCCCTCGAGCATTGGGTGGGGGTCAAGATCGGCTCGAACATCCGCCTGCTCCCGCTGCTCGAGACCGGCAGTGAGGACCTGAACCCCAAGGTGTCCCGACTGGAGCGCCAGCGGGGTCGCCAAGGGCCCCGGACACCCCGGCGCTACGAGACGATCGAGGCACTTCGCCGCCGTGACCTCCTGCCCGCGATCTACTTCATCTTCAGCCGAGTCGGCTGCGAACGCGCCGTCGAGCAGCTCCTCTCCGCGGGGCTCGAGCTCACCCGGCCGGCGGAGCGGCGTTTGATCCGGAGCATCGCAGAGAGGCGCGTCCGCGGCCTCGCCCGAAGGGAACTCACCGCACTCGGCTTCGATCGCCTTCTCCGGGGGATTCTCGCAGGTATCGCCCCCCATCACGCCGGCATGGTGCCGGCCTTTCGCGAACTGGTGGAGGAGCTCTTTCTCGAGGGTCTCGTGAAGGTGGCGTTCGCCACCGAGACGCTGTCGCTGGGCATCAACATGCCGGCGCGTACGGTCGTCGTGGAGAAGTTGACGAAGTTCGGCGGGGAGCGGCACGAGCCCCTCACCCCGAGCCAGTACACGCAACTGGCAGGACGTGCGGGGAGACGGGGAATCGACAGCGCCGGACATGCGGTAGTCCTCTGGACGCCTTTCGTGACAGCCGACCAGATCCTCGCGCTGGCGGTGAACAGGAGCTACACGCTCGAGTCCTCGTTCACGCCGAACTACAACATGGTTGCGAATCTGGTTTCGAGGCTGGACCTCGATTCCGCCCGCAGGGTCGTGGCATCGTCCTTCGCGCAGTACCGAACCGACAGCGCGGTCGTCAGGCTCGAGCGTCAGGCCGAGACTCTGCGCGGCGCCCTCACCGAGTACCGGCAGCGTGCTGTGGACACGCGTGGCTCGGCCGAGAAACGCTGGAAGATACGGGCCCAGGAGACCGAACGCCGGCTCGGGAGGCTCGAACGGCGTGTGGAGGCGAGGGCGGGCCGGCTCGGACGGCGCTTCGACGCCATATGCGAGCTGCTCGTAGATCTGGGCTACCTCGAAGCAGGTGACCGGGAGGGGCGGCGCCTCGTTCCCACCGGCAAGGGGGAGCTGCTTCGCCGCCTCTACTCCGAGACAGACCTGGTCACGTCCGAAGCCCTGTACGCCGGCCTGCTCGAAGAACTCGAACCAGACGAGATGGCTGCGGCGCTTTCTGTACTGACCTTCGTCGCCCGGAGGGAGGGGCCGGTCGAACCTCTCCCGCCGTCCCGCAGAGTGCGCACCGTCATCCGCGAGCTGATCGAGATGTCGGACGACCTCGCTGCAATCGAGACAGAGCGCGAACTCGAACCCTCGAGGGAGCTCGACGACGGCTTCGCCGGCGCGTCGTTCGGCTGGGCGAACGGAATGCCACTCGAGGACCTCGTCGACGAAGCACTTGGGGGCGGCGACTTCGTGCGTAACGTGAAGCAGCTCATTGACGCGTGCCGACAGGTCGCAGACGCGACGTCAGAGACCCGACTGCACGAAGGGGTCGGGCGTCACGCGCGACAAGCGGCGCGCCTCTTGAACAGGGGTGTGGTCGCGCTGTCCACGGCGCAGCTCGACGAGGAGCACGGGGTCGAGGAATCAGCCGGGGAACATGCGCCGGACACGCCGGTTGCCACGGAGCAAGGGGTCGAGCCCTGATCCAGGAATGCAGCGACCTGCGCGACCATGTGCTGGTCGTGGATGCTGTGGGGAGGCGGCTGCTCAGGCATTCACCCGAACTGCGGGGACTCGCGCTCGGCGACATCTGCGTCTCCTCGGATCCATGGCTGCTCGCAGCCGACGTCCGCACCGCGGTCGATTCGGGCCGACGCAAGTTCGTGTGTCTCGGCGGGGACGAGGCGTGGCTCTCGGTTGCAGCGGGGTCGGCAGGGGCAGAGGGCATCGAGGTGGGGCACGCAGGTGGGCCGGCGTCCGTGCCCCGGAACTACGGCCTGTCCTCGCAGCCGGAGCGCAACATCCCGAGGCTTGGGCGAGCGAGCAGGCAGTTGCTCGCGCTCGACACCATTCTCGTGACGCCGGAAGGGGGAGCAGAGGTAGAGGTTGCGAACGGGGTATGGACCGGCTTTGGCCGTCGGGCCGGTCTCTGGGCGAGGGCCCTCGGAAGCTGGACGGCGGGGCTGATGGTCGGCGGCACGTCCCTCGGCCGTCAGGACGTGGTACTGGAGATGGGCTCGGTTCGACGCGAAGCGTTCGCCTCGGGCGTGTACGTCGCCAACGGGCAGTTCCTGGGCGGTTTGAGCTTCGTCCCGGCCGCTCATCCCGGTGACGGGAAGCTCGACGTGCTCGTGTTCGAGGGTACGGCGCAGGACATCTGGCGAGTGGTTCCGAGGCTGGGGACGGGATCCCATCTGCCCCACCCCAGGATCAGGGAGCTCCACCCGAGGCACCTGCGCATCGTGGGTCGCGGGCGCCTCCTTGCAGACGGCCACGACATAGGGAGGCTGCCGGCCCGTCTGGAAGTGTGTCCGGCGAGGCTCTCACTGGTCGTTTGACGGGCTGCGGTTTCCCGGCAATTCGGACGATTCGTTCAAGCACTTGGCGCCGAGAGTCGATAACACGTCACGTCCAAGACGTTTCTCGGGCGCGCGCAGCGGGCGCGTATCGAAAGGGGCTCAAGCAATGCAGAAGTGGTCGCGCTCGTCTGCACGCCCACGCGCGCTCGCCGCTCTCTCGTTCACGATCGTCCTGCTCACCCTCTGGGTGGCCTTTCCCGCTGATGCAGCGGGTACCTACAAGGTCAAACAGGGTGACACCATCCAGGGCATCGCCCAGAGACACGGGGTGTCGTGGAAGGCACTGGCGGACGCGAACGGGTTGAGGCCCCCATACACGATCGTCGTTGGCCGGACCCTGCAGATCCCGGGCTCGGGAGCATCCGCTTCGTCGAGTGCAGCGTCCGGATCCGGGGGACGGATAGGACCCGGC
>QWHP01000331.1 GCA_021404985.1 Actinobacteria bacterium ATB1 | reverse complement strand
CGCCCCGTAGGTGACCGATACGAACGTCGGCTCGAGCGCGGCGAGGTCCCCGGTGAGCAGTTCCCAGAGCTCCGCCTCGCCCTCGGGGGTCTTGGGCGGGAAGAACTCGAAGCTGAAGGATCGCCCGGCAGCGGCAATGCGATCACGGATGAACATGCAGACTCTCCATCGACGTCCAGCGCTGTGTTCGGAAACGAGGCTAACGGGTCTCGGCTTCCGACGAGGCAGTTATCGCCCGATCCTCCCGGGTGGGGCCCAGGTGCGTGCCAAGGCCGGCTCGGGTGCCCGGGCCTCACACCTCGAGGGCCGGCGCCCCGTGCTCGATGACCGCCCGCAACAACGCCTCGTCCCCGCGCCGGACACCGAGATCGTCGGCCTTGCGGGCCTTCGACCCGGGATTGGTGCCGACGAACACCACGTCGGTCTTCTTCGAGACCGACCCCGTCACCTTCGCCCCCCGAGCGCGCAACGCGTCAGTCGCGTCGTCCCGCGAGATCGTGTCGAAGCTCCCCGTGAGGACGAATGCGAGACCTTCCAGCGAGGTTCCGGGAATGTCGCCCTCCTCTGCCTCATCCGCGAGCCGCACCCCGGCAGACCTCAGCTTCTCGACCATTTCGACGATCCTCGGATCGTGAAGGTCGTGGACGATCGAGTCCGCCTTGATCGGCCCGAACCCCTCCGTCTCTGCGATCTCGTCCGGTGTCGCGCTCAGCATCGCGTCGAGACTCCGGAAACGGCGCGCCATGGCACGTGCGTTGGCCCCGCCGAGGTGCCGTATCCCGAGACCTACCAGGAGCCGTTCGAGCGGCCTCCCCTTCGACTCCTCGATCCCGGCGAGGAGGTTGTCGGCACTGGCGTCTGCGAACCCCTCGAGCCCGAGGAGGTCGTCCCTCGACAGGTAGTAGAGGTCGCCGGCATCGGAAACGAGACCGGCGTCGAGGAGGGCGGCCACCGTCTTCTCGCCCAGACCCTCGATGTCCATGGCGCTCCGTGATGCGAAGTGGACGATCCTCCCCCAGACTTGTGCCGGACATCCCCACCCGCCGGTGCAGACGTGGTTGACCTCGCCCTCGGGACGAACTATCGGCGAACCGCAGATCGGACACTTGTCGGGCATGACGAAGGGACGCTCCGCCCCCGTACGCAGCTCGACCACGGGCTTGACGACCTCGGGAATCACCTCGCCTGCTCTGCGCACGAGAACGGTGTCTCCGATCAGGACGCCTTTGCGTTCGATGTCCTCCAGGTTGTGAAGGGTGGCCTGGGTGACGGTGGCACCCGACAGCCGCACCGGGGCGAGAACTGCGAATGGGGTCACCCTTCCCGTCCGGCCGATCGAGGGTTTGATGTCGAGCAGCTTGGTGTTGCGTTCTTCGGGCGGAAACTTCCAAGCAACCGCCCAGCGAGGCGCCCTTGCCGTGAAACCGAGCTCCTGGCGCTGTCTGGAGTCGTCGACCTTGACGACGACGCCGTCGAACTCATAGTCGAACTCGTGGCGCCGGGCCTCGAGGTCACGGCAGTACCCGACGACGGCCTCGAGGTCGCTCCGGACCAAGGTCTCGTCGTTGACGGGGAAGCCCTGTACCCGGAGCCAGCCGAGCTTGTCGTGATGCGTCGGGAAGGTGATTCCGGAGTGTTCGCCCACCTCGTACGCCCAGAGCCTGAGCTCCCTCTGCGCAGTGACGCGGGGGTCCTTCTGGCGCAGGCTCCCTGCGGCTGCATTGCGCGGATTCGCGAACAGGTGATCGCCTGCTTCGGCTTGTGCTGTGTTGAGCCTCGCGAACTCCGATTTGGGCAGGTAAATCTCGCCTCGGACCTCGAGCACCGGGGGCGCGCCGGCGGCGAGACGGTGCGGTATGTCTCCGACCGTCTTCACGTTGTTGGTCACATCCTCGCCCTCCGTGCCGTCCCCACGCGTGGCGCCCCTCACCAGCAGGCCGTCCCGGTACACGAGGGAGATGGAGAGCCCGTCGATCTTCGGCTCACACACGAACGCCACCTCCTCTCCATCCCCGAGGCGGCGGTGCAGTCTCTCCCCCCAGGCGACCAAATCGCCCACCTCCATGGCATTGTCGAGGCTGTACATGGGGGTGATGTGTCTCACCGTCGCGAACTCCGTCGCAAAGGTGGGGGCCCCTATCTGCTGCGTCGGCGAGTCCGGCGTCAGAAGCTCGGGGTGCGCAGCCTCGATGTCGCGCAACTCACGTTCGAGCTCGTCGTACTCGGCATCAGAGACCTCGGGGGCGTCGAGGACGTAGTACCGGTACTTGTGGTGCCAGATCTCTTCGCGTAGACGCGCCGCTCGATCCGCGGCGGTCTCCTCCGTCTCGGTGTCGCTTTCCCCTGTCGTGGTCCGGTCCGGCATCGGCCCATGATTCCACGCGCGCCGACGGGATGTCTGCAACCACACCGCCGTGCGCCCACGGAAGCGATCCCGTTAGAGTCCGGCACCCGATGGACCTGATGGACCCGAGGGAGACCGCAGCACGAGGAGCCTGCGAGGCCGCCGCCACCGGCGACATGCACCTGCTCCGCCAGTGGATCGCAGTCGCGCCTTCCGTTCGCACCCTCGAAGCCGCGCTCTGCGGCGCCGCAGCGGGTGGTGCCGTAGAGATGGCGACATGGCTTCTCGCATGCGGTGTAACCCCAACCGCAACCTACGAGGGAAAGTCTGCGGTCGAGTGGGCCGGTGAGTCGGGAAGGGAGCGCTTCGCATCCCTCTTGCGAGTGGACGAGCAGACCCAAGGCCCGGAACCGAGCTGGTTCCGGCCGGCACTCGGAGTCCCACGCAGGGAGGGCGCAGCGCGCCAGGACGGCGGGACCCTGCATTGGGTCGAGTGGGGCCGGCGCGGCCTTCCGGTCATGGTGTTCCTCCACGGCTTCACGGGACATGCCGAGTGGTGGAGCTTCATCGCTCCCTTCTTCGCGGACACCCACCACTGCCTCGCCCTCGACCTGTCCGGGCACGGCGACAGCGACTGGAAGGCGACCTACAGCCGTGAGGCATGGTCGGAGGAGATCGACGTCGTGCTCGCCGCGGCCGGAGCCGAGACGGAGCCCCTCCTCGTGGGGCACAGCATGGGGGGCCTCATCGCTCTCGCCACGGCCGCACGTCGCAGTGAGACCCTGAAGGGAATCGTCGTCGTCGACTCGCCGATGCGACCGCCGGAACCTCCTCCTGGATGGACGGAACTCGTCCCGGAGAGGGAGGTGCAACGAGGGAAACACCGTGTCTACGGCGACTTCGAGGAAGCGGTCTCCCGCTTCCGTCTCGTGCCCCCCCAGCCCGTCTCGAACGCCACGCTGCACCGGCACGTGGCAGAGAGTTCGCTCCGCCGAGTCGAAGGCGGCTGGACGTGGAAGTTCGACCCCGCGATGTTCGGGAGACGTGAGCTGACACCCACGGGTTTCTACCTCGAGAATGCGACCTGCCCGATCGCGGTGATCGTCGCCGAACGCAGCCTGGTGGTCGATCCCTCGACCCCCGAGTACACCAGCCTCTTCGAGGACCGCGGGGTACCCCGCATAGACATCCCGGCCGCTCACCACCACCTGCTCATCGACCAGCCGATCGCGCTCGTCGCCACGCTGAGGGCCCTTCTGCAAACATGGGCAAGGCCATGAACGAAACCTCAGACACCCGCAGTGCCCGAACCATGGGTGAGCTGGCAGAGATCCGGGCGATCGAACAGCTCAAGTACGCCTACTTCCGCCACCTCGACACCAAGGACTGGGAAGCCATCGCCGACCTGTTCTGCGACGACATCGAGACCTCCT
>QWHP01000330.1 GCA_021404985.1 Actinobacteria bacterium ATB1 | reverse complement strand
CTCCTCGCCGTCGAGCTCGGCGCTCCCGTCGTGACGAAGATGACCCTGGACAACGACCTCCAGAACGTCCTGCTCGACGCGAAGGCCGCCATGGTAGGCACGGACTACAACATCGACCTCGCGTTCGAGAGGGTTGCGCCCGAGCTCGAAGAGAACGGGATCGAGGTCACCGAGTTCAAGGTCACGCCGAGCCAGGACAACCCCAAGGGGATCCTGCACATGACGATGGTCAAGAAGGCGAACAGCATCTTCCTCACCAAGGTCGTGAAGAGCATGGAGAGCTACTACACGGTCGAAGTCTCGGGCGAGACCCCCCTGCGCTGAACGTCCGGCGCGAAATGCTCGCTTTCCCCCACTGCGAACCCTGATGTGACGGAACGCGCCATCGGCGTCTGCTTTGCGTACTCTTCTGGTACCTCGCACCCGCACGGCCGACAGGAGGAGACGCCCTCGTTGCCAGAACAGACGGCACAGCTCCTCGGCAACAGATATCGGCTGCTGGACCCGATCGCCAAGGGTGGGATGGCGGTCGTATGGCGGGCCAAGGACGAACGGCTCGACCGAGCCGTTGCCGTCAAGGTCCTCCACACGCGCCTGGCAGGCGACGAGAACTTCCGCGAACGCTTCCGGCGCGAGGCGGTGGCGGCCGCGTCTTTCAACCACCCCAACATCGTGACGGTCTTCGACACCGGCGAGGAGGGCGACACCCACTTCATTGTCATGGAGCTGGTCGAAGGACCCAGCCTCTCGAGACTCCTCGGGCCCAAGGGCACACTCACACCGGCAGAGTGCGTCACGCTGTTGCGTTCGGTGCTCTCGGCACTTGCCTACTCCCACGAACGCGGTGTGATCCACAGAGATGTGAAGCCGGCGAACATCCTCATTGCGCCGAAGCCCGCGCCTGGAGTGATCAAGGTGGGCGACTTCGGGATTGCCCGCGCCCTCGCGGCTACCGAGTTGACGGCCACGGGTGCGATCATCGGGACCGCCTCGTACCTGTCGCCCGAGCAGGCCGAGGGCAAGAAGGTCGACCACCGCGCCGACCTCTACTCGCTCGCTTGCGTTGCCTATCGCGCCCTGACGGGTCGCCTTCCCTGGACAGCCGACAGCGAGGTGGGCGTGGCCCTCGCCCGGACTCTCCGTCCACCGGAGGCCCTGAGGCCACTCTGCCCACAGGCACCCAAGAGGCTCGTCCATGTCATCGAGGCGGCGCTCGCCCGCGACCCGGCCGCGAGATATCAGAGCGCGGCCGAGATGGCAGCCGCCCTCGGGAACCTGAGGGGCGCTCACATCGCTGTGGCCGGACGGGCGCGGAAGGAGCAGCCCGAAACCGGATCCTCGACATCGCGCCCTTCATCCCCTACACCGGTGTCCCCGGTGGTGTCCGCCATGACGCCTTCGGACGCCCAAGCCGTCCACATCGGCGAGCTTCCCGGGCGTGCGGTGCCGACTGCCACCGACCGCGCTCCGGCTCCTCGAAGACAACAGGATCCTCCTGTCCACGTGACTCAGCGTGCTCGCCCGGTGGCCACGCGCGAGCCCCAACGTCAGGTGGCGACCGTGCCAGGTCGAGGTGGGGAAGCCGCTGTTCGGAGGCGTGCAGCCGCGCGGGAACGAGCCGCGAAACAGGCGCAGAGGCGCCTTCGGGCACGCCGTACGGCAGTCGTCGCGGCAGCGGTCGGGTTCCTTCTGATCGTCCTCCTTCTGGCGATACCAACCGGACGCAAAGACGAGGTCCCTCCGGCCACGGCACCCTCGGAACCTCTTCCGATCGTCGACGCATTCGATTTCGACCCCGAAGGCGACGAGGCCGAGAACCCCCGAACCGTCCCGAACGCCTCCGACGCGGACTCGGGTACAGCTTGGCGGACGGAGCGCTACAACAGCCGGGATCTCGGCGGTCTGAAGCGCGGGGTAGGGGTCGCCTTCGATCTCGGCGCGGCCGTCGCCCCTCGAACAGTCACCGTCACCATCTCGCCGGGCACCAGCTTCGAGCTCCGGACGTCCGACGACCCCGATGCCGACATGGACGGTTGGCGACTCGTACCGGGGTCTGGCAGCGAGAACGTCGAATCCGCCTCTTCCGACGTGCCCGCGGTGGTGAGGATTGATACGGGCACGGTCACGGCGCGGTACTGGCTTGTGTGGATCACCCGACTGGCATCTCCGTCCAAGTGCTGTTCCACAGAGGTCTTCGAAGTTGCCTTCGGAGCCTGACGGCCGCACCGACATGGAGCTCGTCGAGGCCCACGAGGCCGGAGACACGGGCGCCTTCGCCGAGCTGTACCGGCGTCACCGCGACCGCGTGTTCCGTCTCGCACTCACGGTAACCTGCGACCGCGAACTGGCGGCGGACGTCACACAGGACGTCTTCCTGAAACTCCACACGCGTCTCGGGTCCTTCGAAGGAAGGGCCAAGTTCACCACCTGGCTTCATCGGGTCGCACTCAACGCTTGCCACGACCAACTCAGGCGACGTAGACCCGACCCATTGCCCGAGCAGGCCGAGGTGGCCCTCGCCGACGACGAGCGAACGAGCGAGGTCACGGATCGCGTCACGCTTCTGTCCGCACTGTCCCTTCTGCCTGAGGAGTTCCGTACGGTGGTCGTGCTGCACGACCTGTACGACCACCGTTACGAGGAGATCTCCGAACTGCTCGGTATCCCGATGGGTACTGTGAAGTCTCGACTCGCACGCGGACGCCTGCGCCTCGCCGAATTCCTGGGCCACGGGTCGAGGGCCGGGAACGATGGTGCGCCTCTCGGGAACAATCCGGACCTCCTGAGGCGTCCCAACGACAGGACCAATCGATGAATCCGGATGCCCACGACACTACAGAGATGGCCGAGCTGCTCTCCGCCCTGCTCGACGGCGAGCTCGACGCGGCCGAGCGGGCGGAGGCCGAACGCCTCGTGCGTGATTCGTCCGAGGCGAGAGCGCTTCTCGATTCGCTGACGAGTGCCCGCGACGGCCTCGCAGGACTGTACGGGACCGGCAACCTCGAGCCGACCGATCTCGAGGCCGCACGTCTCGACCGAGCGGTTCTCGGCCCGAGCAAGAACCGCCGCCGGGGCTGGAGTCCTTCCAAGCGGGGTCGGTCTCCTGCGCCGTACTTTGCCGTGGCAGCCTTGATCGCTGTCGCACTCATCGCGGGTCTTGCCGTCGTGAGCCGCACTCTGACAACGGACGGGGCCGACACGGTAGCCGTGTCGCCGCCCGACTCCGCCGAGGAGGAAACCCTCACCGCACCCGAGAGCGATGCTGCCCGAGGGGCCGGTGGAGTGCCGACCGGACGCAGCGGTCTCTTCCTCTCGGAATTCACGGCCGGGAGCCCCGAGGATCTTGCCGCCCTCATCGCCGCCGCCGACCTCGCGTCTCCCCCGAGTGACTCGTCATCGGGCGCCGAGGGGGGTTCGGAGTCCGATTCCGGAGCTCTCTCCACTCCCGCAACTTCCGACCAGACAGACCTCCTCGGCGTGGCGAAGTCACTCGGAGGTCTCGAAGATCTCGCCGCCTGTCTCGAAGCAGCCTCGCCGTACATGGCAGCCGCTCGTGTCGACACCGGAACCTGGCAGGGACAGGAAGCGTTCTTCGTAACAGGCCCAGGGGACGGCGGGACCCCCACAGTGGTCGTCACGGCCCGCCCGACCTGCGAGGTCGCGTACGTCTACAGGTGACGAAGGCCGGCCGGGTTCGAGGGCACAGCCCCCACCGCGAGCGCAAGCGAGCCCAGGGGGTTGGAAAGGGGGTGCGGGCACCCCCTTTTGCTGCGAGCCTT
>QWHP01000329.1 GCA_021404985.1 Actinobacteria bacterium ATB1 | reverse complement strand
CGTGAGCGCGTCGATCACGTGCAGGCTGAGCCTCTTCTCGATGATCGTCTCCTGCACCTCACGGGGCAGGTGGTCCCAGACCTCCTCCGGTCCGTGCGGGCTGTTGAGCAGGAACGTCGCCCCGACGTCCGCCTCGCGCAGGACGTCCAGGCGCTCGAGGAACGAGAACTGGTGGCAGGCGACGAAGCTCGCCCGGTCGACGAGATACGGCGCCTTGATGGGATGCGGGCCGAATCGCAGGTGCGAGACCGTGACCGAACCAGACTTCTTCGAGTCGTAGACGAAGTAGGCCTGTGGAAAGAGGTCGGTCTCCTCTCCGATGATCTTCGCCGACGACTTGCAGGCACCCACCGTTCCGTCCGCCCCGAGCCCGTAGAAGACAGCACGCACGTCACCGCCGTCGATCGTGTAATCGGGATCGGGAACGATGCTCGTGTGCGTCACGTCGTCGGTTATCCCGACCGTGAACGGGCGCGGCGCCGTGCCCCGTTCGAGCGCGTCGAACACGCCCTTCACCATCGCCGGCGTGAACTCCTTCGAGGACAGCCCATAGCGGCCGCCGATCACGTCCACGTCCCCTCTGCCGGCGGCCGCAAGTGCTGCGACGACGTCGAGGTACAGGGGCTCGCCGGGAGCGCCGGGCTCCTTCGTGCGGTCGAGCGCCGCAACCGTTCGGGTGGCGGGTGGGATGGCAGCGGCGAGCTGCGCAGCCGGGAAGGGCCTGAACAGGCGGACCCGCACCATCCCCACACGGCGTCCCCGTTCGGTGAGGTCAGCGACGCATTCCTCGACCGTGTCGCAGGCCGAGCCCATGAGGACGAGCACGTGCTCGGCCTCCGGGGAGCCCACGTAGTCGACGTTCTCGTAGCGGCGTCCTGTGCGCGCAGCGACCTCGTCGAAGCACGACTGCACGATCGAGGGCACCGCCTCGTGGAAGAGGTTGGCTGCCTCACGCGCCTGGAAGAAGACGTCCGGGTTCTGAGCGGTGCCCCGCAGGACGGGTCTGTCGGGAGTGAGCCTGCGCAGACGATGTGCGAGCAGGGCATCCGTGTCGATCAGGGCTTCGAGGTCGTCGTCCGAGAGAGTCCGGATCTTCGAGATCTCGTGCGAGGTGCGGAAGCCGTCCATGAAGTGGAGGAACGGGACCCGTGTGCGCAGGGTCGCCGCGTGCGCCACCGCTGCAAGGTCGTGAGCCTCCTGCACGGACGACCCGGAGAGGATGGCGAACCCCGTCGACCGGGCGGCCATGACGTCGGAGTGGTCGCCGAAGATCGAAAGCGCGTGTGTCGCAACCGTCCGGGCCGCGACGTGGATCACGGCGGGTGTCAACTCTCCGGCGATCTTGAACATGTTCGGCAACATGAGGAGGAGGCCCTGGGAGGCCGTGAACGTCGTCCCCAAGGCACCGCCCTGCACGGCCCCGTGGAGGGTGCCGGCCGCTCCGGCCTCGCTCTGCATCTCGACGACCTCGGGGACGTTGCCCCACAGGTTGGTGCGTCCCCGCATGCTCCACTCGTCGGCGAGCTCACCCATGTAGCTCGCCGGAGTGATCGGGTAGATCGCGATGACCTCGCTGAGGCGGTGAGCGACGTGAGCGACGGCCTCATTGCCGTCGAGGACTGACCACATGAGGACATGATTCTGTCACCAGAGGCGGAGCGTCACAGCCGAAGTTCCGCATATCGAGGGACTCAGGTCGCTTGTGCTCGGGCGGACGCTCTGCGCCGCCTCTCCCTGTCACCACCCGACCAGTTCGTGATGTCGATCAGGAACGCGAAGATCACCACGAACCAGCCGAATCCACTCACACCCTTCAGTGGACTCCAGGCCAGGGCCCAGAAGAGGGTCGTGTAGGGGAGCAGTAGGAACCCGATGAAAGGCAGCAGGAAGTTGTCGTAGACGAGGCTCAGCTTGTCGCCGAAGATCCACCAGAGAAAGAGCGCCAGACGCGGCGCAAACGACCCGAGCAGGACGAGGAAGCAACCCACGTGGGCATGGTAGGTGATGGATCCCCGCTCTGCTCGTCTCTCGCCTGGCGCGTAGGTTCGACTCCGGTGGCTCGCACCGCTGACGCGCGTGGCGGGGAGCGTCGACGTGGGTGGATTTGGTTACCTATGCGGTGGTTGGATCCGCCCAGGTGGAGTGTCAGCGGGCGTTCGCCTCGGGTGAGGGCTCCGGGAGACACCCTGCAGCACGTCCCAGGTAGCCGAGCGCGAAGGCATCGTCAGTCGTGAGATCGGTGGCGCGTGCTGCTCGGTAGTGCATGAGAGACCCGGGATCGTCCGAGTGATCGAGGCCCAACACGTGGCCGAGCTCGTGCAGGACGGCGGAGCCCCACGAGTCCATGGGCGGTTGCTGCCCGGGTGGCGTTCGTGCCAGCAACCTGTCGGCGTTCAACGCGATCTGGGCGGACACCACCATCTCGTGTCCCGGCTGGGCGGGATCTGCAACCGTGGAGACGTGCGTCGTGGCGATCGTCTCCGGCGTGGTCAGCAGGCTCGCGGGATGCGGGGGAGACCATCCCACGAGGATCGGGGCCCAGCTACTGGGATACCGGTCGGGGTTGGCCGCCCGGCGACCCTCCCACAGGGGTTCCTCGACCTCGCCGTCGTAGACGAACTCGATCCCGGTCGCCTCCGACATCCTCGCGAAGGCGGCCTTCACCGATCCGAGCCCCTCGGGGGGCTCGTAGGCCGGATTGAACACCCAGTGAACCGGCCGGCAGGGGTTCCACCGTACGGGTGTGCCGTCGGGGTTCACGTGCCAGAACGGAACCGGTGAGAGGGCAGGATCCGGCAGTCGGGATCGGGCCGAGACCGACGTGACCTCGGCCGCCGCGGGTATCCCCATCATCTCGGCGAGCGGGTCGGCGAGGGGCCCCGACAGAAGTCGGGACGCCGTCGGAGACACCGCGGCGATCCCGAGGCAGGCCACCAGCAGCCAGCGCAAAGTGGGGTGTAGACGGGTCTGGAAAGTCACACAAGAGTCGTCGGCACACGATGCTCCCGGGTTCAGTCGATGGACCTCGGCCACCTGCCGGGCCGGGCGGCGTCAGTACAACTCGTTCAAGTACGAGATGAGGAGTTGTTCGGTGAGCGAGGAAGGCAGAGTGTTGAGGATCTCGTTGATCCCGGCCATGCGGTCCGGCAGCTTGCCGCCTTCGATCCCTGCCATCGTGAGCATCCCCTGGTATGCCTCGGGGGACAGCGTCGACGCGTCGAGGTCGGCCAGTGCCGGCCCGAGTTGGCCGGCCACCTCCCCGGACGGGAGGGATCGGGCGACGTCCACACACTCGGCGAGGTCCCCAAGCAGGTCGTCGACCCAGCGGACGCTCCCCGGGTTGATCGAGAGATGGCAGTTCTCGGGCGAGTTGGCGTAGGCGAGCTGAGGCTGGACGTACCACCCACGCTCGTTCATTTCGTCGATGACATGGAAGATGTTCACGGTGTCGGACGTGAAGGACGCCAGGTTCATGTCCGGCTTGCCGAGAACCCGCAGGTCGGGGATGGCGGCGATCCCCGCGCAGATCCTGTCGGTCGCGTCGGCGACCTTGCGGGCGATCTCCGTGTAGCCGTCCTGTCCGATGAAGTGCAGTGTCGCCCAGGCTGCCGCCAGTGGGCCCCCCGACTTCGTGCTCTGGACGGTCGGGTTGATCACCGAGTAGCCGGTCCAGGACGCGCACGCGTACATCTGGTAGTGGCGATACTCCCTGGACGTGTACATCACCGTTGACGCGCCCTTGGGTGCGAAGGCGTACTTGTGGAAGTCCATGGAGATCGACCG
>QWHP01000328.1 GCA_021404985.1 Actinobacteria bacterium ATB1 | reverse complement strand
TCGACGCCGGGATCTCGCCCACGGCTATGCCTTCGACCTTCGGAATCGAGGTGGCGAGGCTGGTGCCGAGCTGGGAAGTCTTGGCGCTCGTCTCGTCACCTTCCGGGGGCGCGCTCGAGGTCGTGGTGGAGCCGTCCTCCGATTTCGGGGGTAACGTGGCCTCCTTCACCTCGACTTTCTTGCCGTCGACCTCTTCCGGGATCCACTTCTCGAGGTCTCCGCTTGCTCCGCTGCCTCCCTCGCTGTCTCCACCGCTGTCCCCTCCACATGCGGCAACCACGAACAAAATGACCAAGGCAAGCGCGACGACGCGCAGTGGACGGACAGGCACGCCTGTTCTCCTCGCTAGACGAAATGGTTCGGCAGTCGAACTCGAACGACCGGATCGCTCTCGCAGGGACCGTCGAGGTCAAAGTTCGACGATTGCACCACTGCCTGAGAGCAGCCTTAACCAGTCCACAAGGTTCGGCTGTCCAGATTCAATTCGGCACGTTCGAGCGATTCGCCTCCCCGGACGGGCCGCATCAAACGACGAGCAGATCGTGAGGGACCCGATTCAGGACTTCGACACCGTCGTCGGTAACCGCGACGATGTCCTCGAGCCTGAGCCCGAAGGATCCGGGGACGTAGATGCCGGGTTCGATGGAGAAGCACATGCCGGGTTCGAGGACGTGATCGTTGCCGTCGACGATGTATGGGTCCTCGTGTTCGTCGAGGCCGATGCCGTGGCCTGTTCGGTGGACGAAGTTCTCCCCCCATCCGGCGGCCCCGAGCATCTCACGTGCGACGCGGTCGATCGAGGCCGCAGTCACCCCCGGCTGCACTTCACCGGTGGCTGCCTCCTGTGCACCACGCAGGTCCTCCCAGGCCCTGCCGACGACCGGGTCGGCCCCACCGACGCAAACGACACGCGTGATGTCGGAGCAATACCGGTCGACCGTTCCACCCACGTCGACGACGATCGCGTCCCTTGGTTGGACGACGCGTTCACCCGGCGTGTGGTGGGGCGACGCTCCGTTCGGGCCGGCAGCAACGATCACGAAGTTGACCCGCTCGTGGCCGGCGGCCCGAAGCCCGGACGCGATCTCGGCCGCGATCGCGGCCTCGGTCCGTCCGAGCCACTCGATCGACTTGAAAGTGTCGACGACACTGTCGACTGCGGCGGCGGCGGCTCGGAGCGCGTCGAGCTCGGCGGGGGACTTGCGGATCCGGAGGGGCTGCATGATCCTTCCCGCCGGAACGAAGCGCGCGTGGCGGTAGTTGTCCTGTACGCCGAGAAGGACTCCGGCCCACATGCGTTCGGACACAGCGATGAACGGTGCTGGCGGGCAGGCGCGGCGCAGAGCCGAGGCGACGACCTTGATCATGTTCTCGCCGTCGGCCCAGGGCCGAACCTCGAAGAGACCGTCGAGGGTGTCGACTCGGGGTGCCTCGAGCTCGGGTACGAGCAACGTGGGTGGTCCGTAGGAGCCGATGACGAGGAGCGTGATCCTCTCGAGCGGCATCGCCTCGTATCCGCACAGGTACGTGAGGTCGGACCCGGCGCTCAACGCGAGGCAGTCGATGGAGCGCGCGGCCATGGCGTCGGCGGCCCGCGCCATCCTGCCGGCGTACTCGTCGCGGCCGATCATGGCACCACCCGGGAGGCTCCGCCGCGGGATGCGCGGACGTCTTGGGTGACGTGGGCGGCGTGGTAGCTGGACCTGACGAGGGGCCCGGACTCCACGTGTGCGAAGCCGAGCTCCCGGCCGAGCTCAGCGAGGTTCTCGAACTCGTCGGGCTGGACCCAGCGGGAGACGGGCAGGTGTCTCTGCGTCGGCCTGAGGTACTGGCCGATCGTGAGGATGCGGCATCCGACCGCGGCGAGGTCGGCCATCGTGTCTGCCACCTCCTCCACCGTCTCGCCGAGACCGAGAATGATCCCGGACTTCGTGGTCAGGCCTGCCCTGGCGGCCCGGGCAAGGAGCGTGAGGCTCCGGGCAAAGCCCGCCTGCGGTCTCACGAGACGCTGCAGACGCGGGACGGTTTCGACGTTGTGGTTGAAGACGTCGGGACGTGCGTCGAACACCACTCCGGCAGCGGCGGCGTCGCCCTTGAAGTCGGGTACGAGGACCTCCACCTGGCAGTCCTGGCGTCGCGTGCGGATGGCCTCGATCGTGGCTGCGAACACGGACGCACCCCCGTCGTCGAGGTCGTCGCGGGCGACGGACGTGAGGACGGCGTGCTCGAGGCCGAGGTGCTCGACCGCATCGGCCACACGCTCGGGTTCCCCCGTGTCCACCCCTTGCGGCTTGCGTGTGTCGATCTCGCAGAACCCACAGGAACGCGTGCAACGGCTGCCGAGGAGCATGAACGTGGCGGTCCGGTCCGACCAGCACTCGTAGATGTTGGGACAGCCCGCCTCTTGGCAGACCGTGTTCAGGTCGAGATCGCGCATGAGGGCGTGCAGTTCGACAAACCCCGGGTCCGAGAGTCGAGCGCGGTTCTTCAGCCAGGGTGGACGTGTCCGCGCCTGTGCCCTGACGTCGGGTCCCGACTCCACCGCCCGGACGCGCAGGGGTATCCCGGGCACGTGGTTCGTTCCGAGCGGATCCTCCGTGTCGGGGACCGGCAGGGTTCCGGCAGCTCTGCGCCCGAACACGTCAGCTGCATGGCGGGCGAAAAGGGCCGCGACTTCCTCGACGCCGGGAACGTCGTCCACGATGTCGCCGATCGCTGCGACGGGACGGTCCGTGATGCCGCACGGGACGATGTGGCCCCAGTGGGACATGTCGGGTGCGATGTTCAGGGCTGCACCGTGCATCGTGACACCTCGCGTGACACGGCAGCCGACGGCTGCGATCTTCCCCCGGGAGGTCCAGACACCCGAGTAGCCGTCCTCGCGGAACGCTTCGATCCCCAGCTCTGCCACTGTCCTGATCACGATCTCCTCGAGGTTTCGGACGTGGACGACCACGTCCGGGGCGCCGCCGAGGTCGAGGATGGGGTAGGCGACGAGCTGGCCGGGCCCGTGATAGGTGACGTCCCCGCCCCGGTTCGTCGCGGTCACGTAGATCCCCGAGGCCTCGAGCTCAGCGCGGGGCGTCAGCAGGTTCGCCGGATTCGCGTTGCGTCCAAGCGTGATCGTGGGAGGGTGTTCGACGAGGAGCAGCCAGTCGCTGTCGCAGCCTGCGACGCGGCGGTCGAAGAGCATCGTCTGGAGATCGTACGCCTCGGCGTAGGGGACACGCCCGAGCCATCTGACTGCCATCGCGGGGAGCGCTGAGGAGTTCCCCGCCTCGGGCACATGGGTGGGTGCGGCGTGGACGGACTGCACGTGTTCGACCCTACTCGCCGTCTCCGGGGTCCTCGCCGATCCGGAGTGCCGTGGACGGACCACGTCTCAACCGTGGATGCTGCGTCCGGTCAGCGCCTGGGCCGACTCACCGATGGCCTCGCCGAGTGTCGGGTGCGCGTGGACCAGATGTCCGAGCTCTTCGGCCGTCGCCCCCCAGTTAGCCGCGAGGTAGCCCTCGGTGAGCTGCTCGGTCGCCCAGGGCCCGACGATGTGGAAACCGAGGAGGGTTCCTGTCGATGCGTCCGCGACGACCTTGGCGAACCCTCGGGTCTCGCCCAGGATCACGGCGCGTGCGATGCCGGCGTAGTTGTGCTTCTTGACCTCGACCTCGTGTCCCCTCTCGCGGGCCTCGTCCTCCGTCAATCCACACCATGCGACCTCGGGGTGCGTGTACACGCACCACGGGACCTTCTCGTAGTCCACGGGACGGGGGTCCTCGCCGAGGAT
>QWHP01000327.1 GCA_021404985.1 Actinobacteria bacterium ATB1 | reverse complement strand
AGCTCCTGTTTCACGGCCTCGACGAAGTACTCGCTTTCCGTGTTGTCCGACATCTCGAAACGCTGCCCGGGCAGGGGCTGCCCCATCCCGAGGTCGTATGTCGCCTTATCGATCCAGCCGAGATCGTACAGCCTGCCCATGACCCAGGATCGCCGCTCCAAGGAGGCCTCGGGATGGATCACGGGGTCGAATCGGCTGGGGGACGCGACCATCCCGGCGAGCAGAGCCGCCTCCCAGACGAGCAGGTCGTCGGCGCCCTTGTTGAAGTACCGCCGTGACGCGGCCTGGACTCCGTAGGCCCCCCCGCCGATGTACACGGAGTTCAGGTAGCGCTCGAGGATCTGGTCCTTGTTGAGGTGGCGTTCGAGGCGCAGGGCCATGAACGCCTCTCTCGCCTTGCGGTCGATGGTCTGGCGGGCGACGCCGGATTCCTCCTCTATGAAGTACGCGTTCTTGATCACCTGCTGCGTTATCGTCGACCCACCCTGGCTGATGCCCCCCGCCTCGAAGTTCGAGAGCAGGGCACGTCCGATGGACTTCGCGTCGATTCCCATGTGTTCGTAGAAGGTGTCGTCCTCTGCGGCCATGAAGGCCTGACGGACGTGGATCGGGATCCGATCGAGGGTGACGGGCTCGCGGTCCACCTCGGCCTTGAATCGGGCGAGGAACGTGCCGTCCGCCGCGTACACGAGTGATGGCTCGGAGAGCGGCGGAAGCACCAAGGGGTCGGACTTCTCGTCGAGCCAGAACTCACCGGAGGCTTTGACCTGCGTCGCGACGGGCGCAAGAGCGACGATCAGGAGCGAAAAGATGGCGCTTCCGACGATCACCACTCCGAGCAGGGTCCCGATCCTTTTCAGACCGCGCTTGGTTCCCGGGGTGACTTGCATCGGGGGAATTCTATCGACGCCCCGGACGGCTTCGGCAGACTCTCCGCCGGTGGCGCCGGGGCGCCCGACAGGGCGCTGTGGACACCACGCGAACGGACACTCAGATGACCTCGCGCTCGACGTCGACGACGCCGTGGCGGATGGCGAAGGCGACCGCCTCCAGCTTGGAGTGCACCGAGAGCTTCGAGAGGATGTTCTGGATGTGAGTGCGGACGGTGTTCTGAGAGATGTAGAGCTCCTCCGCGATCTTGTCGTTCGACTTGCCCGAGACCAGGAGGCGGAGAACCTCTTTCTCGCGCCGCGTCAGGAACGAGGCCAGGTAGGCGGCCGGGTCGGGTTGCTCGTGGCGCCTGTCTGTCAGGTTCCGCAAGAGGTCCTTGAGCTGGCCGGCCGGGATTATCGTCTCACCCCTGACCACACGCCGGATCGAGTCGGCAAGCTCCTCCATCGCGCAGTCCTTGGTCAAATACCCGTCGACGCCCGCCTCGACAGCCCTCGTGAGCAGGTCGTTGTCGTCCGTCGCCGTGAGGATGACGATCCGGACGTCTTCGAACTCGGGCTTGACCATCTCGGTCACCTCGATCCCGTTCAAACCCGGCATACGCAAGTCGAGGACGGCGACATCAGGCCTCAGGGCACGGATCCTATCGAGCGCGGCCGTCCCGTCGTATGCCTCGCCGACGATCTCGATGTCGTCCTCGAGCTCGAGCAGGGTGCGCAATGCCTCGGTGAAGAGTTGCTGGTTGTCGACGATCAGGACTCTGATGCCCACGGTTCGGCTCGGCCTCCAGGCTGCGAAGTTCGGGATGGTCGTGTCGGGGACAAGAACCAAATCGTCTCCGTTCGGCTCGACATGAGCTTCGCCTACGCCGGAGGGACGATCGAGCGGTTCTGCGCACTACGCGAAGTTGCGTAGTGCTCGTCCATCTTATGCCGCAACGCCGTCAATGCACCACCCGCACATGGGGGATGGGACCTGCCCTCCCCCACCTGCGAAAGCACCTGGAGTCCGACCGGAGGATGAGTTCCCTCACCCCTGCGACCTAGGCTTTCGGACGTAGGCGACCCTCGGACACCCAGAGAGCACCGACATGGCACAGGCGACCGCTGCCCACCGGAGCCGCATCTCGACATGGCGCCGGACCCTGACGACCGGCAATCCCCCCGAGGGGGCGACCGACGTCGTGACGCGCTGGATAGTCCTCACCAGGGCTGCCGTTGCGCCCATGACCGTGACTGCCGCTGCGATCGCGGCTCTCCTCGCTGTCGGCCATCCGGATGTGAACTGGCTCTACTGGGGGCTCGCCGCCGTCGGGATCCTCCTCGCCCACGCCGCGAACAACTTGATGAACGACCTCGCCGACACCCAGACCGGAACCGACGAGGTGGACTACCCGAGGGCCCTGTACGCGCCCCACCCCATCCTCTCCGGGATGATCACGAAGAGAGGTCTCATCACGGCTGCCCTCGTGGTGAACGCTCTCGATCTCGTGATCATGATCGTTCTGACGGTGGCGCGAGGCTGGCCGATCGTCGCCTTCGCCCTCGCCGGCTTCTTGCTCAGCTACGCCTACACGGCACCGCCGCTGCGCTTGAAGCGGATCGGCCTCGGCGAGCTGGACGTCTTGCTCGTGTGGGGACCCCTCATGGTGGGCGGCACCTATTTCGCCGGGACGGGTGAGATCACGTGGGGCATCATCGCTGCCTCTCTCCCGTACTCGCTGCTCTGCGTCACGGTCCTGATGGGAAAGCACATCGACAAGATCGACTGGGACATCCCGAAGGGCATAAGGACCGTGCCCGTCCTCCTCGGCGAACGCCGCGCGCGCGTGGTCACGCAGGCAATGATGCTCCTCTTCTACTTCGGGGTAGCTGCCTGCGTCATCGCCGGTTTCCTCCCATGGCCGACTCTGGCCGTCGTGATCGGCCTGGGGCGCCTGGCGTTCGTCTGGCAGTACTTCCACGAACCGCGTCCCGCGTCACCGCCGAACGACGTGATGGCTCCGCTCTGGCCCCTCTGGTTCGCCCCCATGGCCTTCTATCACCTGCGTCGTGTGAGCTGGATATACATCCTGGGCCTCGCGGTCGGGGCGTTCGTGGGCGGCGGCCTGTATTTCTAGTTCGGGCTCCGCCCGAGGGTGTGCCCACACCCCCTTGGGAACCTCCTGGAGTTGGCTCCGCTCACAGGGCTCCGCCCCGACCCGGCGAGCCTTCGGCTCGCACGAAGCGCCACGCGCTCCTCAGACGACCTTCTCGACCACGACGCTCTGCATCACGTCACCCACCTGAATCGACGTGGCAACGTCCATACCGGTGTCCACGTAGCCGAAAAGGTTGTACGCCTTGTCGAGCTTGCGTGTGCAGTCCGCGATGGTGACGAAGAACTGGCTCCCGTTCGTGTCCGGTCCAGCGTTGGCCATCGCCACAGCCCCGAGCGTGTACTCCCCGAGCACCGGCTCGTCCTCGAACTTGTATCCGGGACCGCCCCTGCCGGTCCCCTCCGGGCAGCCGCCCTGGATCACGAAGTCGGGAACGACCCGGTGGAACGTCAACCCGTCGTAGTATCCGTCCCGGGCCAACACTACGAAGTTGTTTACGCTCTTCGGTGCAAGCGCAGGGTCGAGGGTCATCACGATCTCGCCTCGCGGGGTCGTGATCGTCACGCGGTACCTCTTGGTCGCGTCGATCTGCATCTCGGGTGCGGGCATGTCGTGTTCCTCTCTTCACGGTGTTAGGGACCGGCCGAGGTCGATCCGGGCAGCGGGTGTGCTCGCGCTTCCAACCGTAGGGCACTACCGTTGTCGGCCGTGAAAACGTATGAGTTCGGCGAGGGCTCCCGAATCGAGATCACGGCCCGCGCGCCGTTGCACTCCACGCACGCCACCTGTTCTGCGGTCTCGGGCCGATTCA
>QWHP01000326.1 GCA_021404985.1 Actinobacteria bacterium ATB1 | reverse complement strand
CCCACCGATCCTGTCGTCGTCGGGGATTCGGACCTCTTCGAGGAAGACCTCGTTGAACTCCGCCTGCCCGGTGATCTGGCGGAGCGGACGCACGGTGACACCCGGCGAGTGCATGTCGAGGGCGAAAAATGTGATCCCCTTGTGCTTGGGCACGTTCGGGTCGGTGCGGGCAAGCAGCATGCCGCGGTCTGCGAGGTGCGCGAGGGTGTTCCAGACCTTCTGTCCCGTGACAACCCACTCATCACCGTCTCGCACCGCGCGGCAGGCAAGACCGGCGAGGTCGCTCCCGGCTCCCGGTTCGCTGAAGAGCTGGCACCACTTGTCCTCACCCGTGAACATGCGGCGCAGCAGCCGATGGCGAAGCTCGTCACTGCCGTGTGTGACCATCGTGGGAGCGACCAGCGTCAGACCGAAGAACAAGGTGTCCTCGGCCGGCGGCACCCCGGCCGAGGACAGCTCCTCGTCGACGACGTGCTGGAGCGCGGGAGCGAGGCCCAACCCGCCGAATCCTTCGGGGAAGTGAACCCAGGCGAGTCCGCGGTCGTACTGGAAGCCGCGGAACTCCACCCGGTCGGTGCCTGCAGGATCGTGTTCCGACAGGAGCGAGTCGAGCGCCGTCCGGAGCTTCGTCTCGTCTTCGGGGACGTTCATCTCGGTGGGGGTCACCCGGCCTCTGGCTAGACCTCCGCGGGCTCCGGCGGGGCCTCGTTCGACTGCCCGATCGACCGCAGGAACTCAGCCGCGTCCTCGGGCGAGAGTTCTGCCTCTCCTTCGCCCTGGAAGAACGGGTGTACGGACACCACCTGTGCGCCCTCGGGAAGGGACGGCTCGAGGCTCTTGTACTCGCGCATGCCTGTCCCGGCGGGTATGAGGCGCCCGATGATGACGTTCTCCTTCAAACCGAGCAGCGTGTCGCTCTTGCCTTCGATCGCGGCTTCGGTCAACACGCGCGTCGTCTCCTGGAACGACGCCGCCGACAGCCACGACTCGGTGGCGAGCGATGCCTTCGTGATGCCCATCAGTTCCTGGCGGGCCTCGGCCGGACGCTTGCCAGTCTGGACGAGCTCACGGTTGGCCTCCTGGAACGTCCTCTGATCGACCCTCTCGCCCGGCAGGAACTCGCTGTCACCCGAGTCCTGGACTGTGACCTTGCGCATCATCTGCTTCACGATCAGCTCGATGTGCTTGTCGTGCAAGTCCACACCCTGGCTCGTGTAGACGTCCTGAACTTCTTCGACGAGGTACTCCTGGACGGCCCGACTCGACTTGACCTCGAGCAGTTCCTTGGGGTCGAACGGTCCGTAGGTGATCCTGTCTCCCGGCTGGACCTCTTGGCCGTCGGCCACGACGAGCTGTTGCCTGCCGCCGATCTCGTAGATCTCCTCCGACTCGTCGTCACCCATGATGACGACCTTGCGATCACGTGTCTCGGGGACCTCCGCGATCCTCACCTTGCCTGCGATGCGGGCGATCTCGGCCTTGCCCTTTGGAGTCCTTGCCTCGAAGAGCTCCTGGACACGGGGAAGACCCTGGGTGATGTCCTGTGCCGAGGCAATGCCGCCCGTGTGGAAGGTCCGCATCGTGAGCTGCGTTCCGGGCTCGCCGATGGACTGGGCGGCGATGGTTCCGACCGCCTCTCCGAGTTCGACGAGCGCTCCCGCTCCGAGCGCCATGCCGTAGCACTTCGCACATACCCCGTAGCGGCTCTGGCACATGAGGGGAGTCCGAACTCTCACGTTGCCGATCTGGTCGGAGACGATCCGTGCCATTCGCTCGCGTGTGATCAGCTCGCCCTCGGGGACTACGACCTCGCCGTCGGCGCCGACGATATCTTCGCACGCGGTACGGCCGAAGATCCGGCTTTCGAGCCTCGTCTCGACGGTCGGCTCACCCTCGCTGTCGTAGCGGAGAACGACGTCGAGGCCACGCGATGTCTCGCAGTCGTCCTCGCGAACGATGACCTCCTGTGCGACGTCCACGAGCCGTCGGGTGAGGTACCCGGAGTCGGCCGTGCGAAGCGCCGTGTCGGCGAGGCCCTTGCGGGCACCGTGCGTCGAGATGAAGTACTCGAGGACCGAAAGTCCTTCGCGGTAGTTCGACTTGATCGGACGGGGAATCACCTCGCCCTTCGGATTTGACACGAGCCCACGCATGGCGCCGATCTGGCGAACCTGGATCATCTGGCCACGAGCCCCGGACCCGGTCATCATCTGGATCGAGTTGAACGGGTCGGCCTCCATCTCGTTCGCCATGGCCCGCATCACGTCGTCAGACGCCTTGGACCAGATCTCCTGGAGTTGCTGACGGCGCTCGTGCTCCGTGATCAGACCCTTGCGGTGGTTCTTGTCGACTCTGTCGGACTCCTTCTCGTACTTGTCGAGCATCTGCTTCTTGTCCACGGGGACCTTGACGTCGTCGATCGAGAACGTCAGCCCGGAGACCGTGGCGTAGTGGAACCCGAGGGACTTCAGCTTGTCGAGGGTCTCGGCAAGCTCGACCTTCATGAACTTCTCGGCGAGCTCGGTGACGATCAGCGCAAGGTCCTTCTTCTTCACCACCCGGTTCACGTACGGGAACGAGTCCGGGAACGCCGTGTTGAAGATCACCCGACCGGCGGTCGTGTCCACGAGGTCACCGTTCATGTCCGGCTTGAGCCCTCGCACGCGGATCTTGGCGTGCAGGTCGAGGTCTCTCTCTCCGCCGCCGAGCATCGCCTCGTAGGCCATGACGACTTCTTCGGGTGACGAGAACACGCGGCCTTCGCCCTTGAGCCCTTCGCCCTCCTCGGTCAGGTAGTAGGCCCCGATGACCATGTCCTGTGTGGGGGTCACCAGTGGACGACCGTGGGCAGGCGACAGGACGTTGTGGGCGGACAGCATGAGGACCCGGGCCTCGGCCTGCGCTTCGACAGACAGGGGAACGTGGACGGCCATCTGGTCCCCGTCGAAGTCTGCGTTGAACGCGGCGCAGACGAGCGGGTGGATCTGTATGGCCTTGCCCTCGACGAGAACGGGCTCGAACGCCTGGATTCCCAGCCGGTGCAGCGTCGGTGCGCGATTGAGGAAGACCGGGTGCTCCGAGATCACCTCTTCGAGGACGTCCCACACCTGGGGTCGCGAGCGCTCGACCATGCGCTTCGCCGCCTTGATGTTCGCCGCGAGGTCGAGCTGGACGAGCCTCTTCATCACGAAGGGCTTGAAGAGCTCGAGCGCCATCTGCTTCGGCAGACCGCATTGGTGCAGCTTGAGGCTCGGTCCGATCACGATCACGGACCTGCCCGAGTAGTCGACGCGCTTTCCCAGGAGGTTCTGGCGGAACCGTCCCTGCTTCCCCTTCAACATGTCGGAGAGCGACTTGAGCGGCCGGTTCCCGGGCCCGGTCACCGGGCGGCCACGGCGACCGTTGTCGAGGAGGGCGTCCACCGCCTCCTGGAGCATTCGCTTCTCGTTGTTGACGATGATCTCGGGAGCACCGAGGTCGAGGAGGCGCTTCAGACGGTTGTTGCGGTTGATCACGCGCCGGTACAGGTCGTTGAGGTCGGAAGTGGCAAACCGCCCGCCGTCGAGCTGCACCATGGGACGCAGGTCCGGGGGGATGACGGGTACGGCTTCGAGGATCATCCCAAGCGGGGAGTTCTGGCCGCTCTTGAATGCCGCAGCGACCTTGAGGCGCTTGATCGCGCGCGTCCGCTTCTGGCCCTTCGAGTTGACGATCTCCTCCCTCAGGTGAGGCCGCGGAAGGTGTCGAAGACCTCCTCGAGATGGGCCTGCTCCTCTTCGACCCTCTCTCGGTCCCGCTGGGTGTCGCGACGGATCTCCTTCTCGAGAGCCTTGCGCCGGACCTCGATCTCCTTCTCGTCGACGCCCTCCTCCTCCATCTGGGCAAGCTCGGCCTCGGCTTCTTCGGCGTAACGCTGCTCACGCTCGGCAAACGAGGCCCAGAGATCGTCGAGCTCGTTGCGGTGACGCGCCTCGAGCTCGGGCAGGTCGTCGTGGCGCTTCTCGTCGTTCACGCTCGTGACGATGTAGGAAGCGAAGTAGATGACCCGCTCGAGGTCCTTCGGGGACACGTCGAGCAGGTACCCGAGCCGGCTCGGCACACCTTTGAGGTACCAGATGTGCGTGACGGGGGCAGCGAGCTCGATGTGGCCCATGCGCTCGCGGCGGACGCTCTTGCGTGTCACCTCCACCCCGCAACGCTCGCAGATGATCCCCTTGAACCGCACGCGCTTGTACTTGCCGCAGGCGCACTCCCAGTCCTTGACGGGACCGAAGATGCGCTGGCAGAAGAGCCCGTCCTGTTCGGGCTTCAAGGTGCGGTAGTTGATCGTCTCGGGCTTCTTCACCTCTCCGTTGGACCAGGCCCGGACCTCTTCAGCCGTGGCGAGTCCGATCTCGAGCTGCTCGAACATGGCGCCGGCGGTCTGCTCGGGCGCGGGAGCCGTGAGCGACATCAGGCCTCCTCAGCTTCGCTGCGCTCGGGTCGGGAGATGTCGATGCCGAGCTCCTCCGCCGTGCGGAAGGCGTCCTCTTCGTAGCTCGCCATCTCGATCTCCTCCCCTTCCTTGGACTTGACCTTCACGTTGAGGCAGAGAGACTGCATCTCCTTGACGAGAACCTTGAAGGACTCCGGAAGACCGGGCTCGGGGATGTTCTCGCCCTTGACGATCGCCTCGTACACCTTGACACGCCCGAGGACGTCGTCGGACTTGATCGTGAGCAGTTCCTGCAAGGCGTGCGCCGCACCGTAGGCCTCGAGCGCCCAGACCTCCATCTCGCCGAAACGCTGGCCACCGAACGGCGCCTTTCCACCGAGAGGCTGCTGGGTGATCATCGAGTAGGGGCCGGTCGACCTGGCGTGGATCTTGTCGTCGACGAGGTGGTGGAGCTTCAGGATGTAGATGTAGCCGACAGCGATCGGGTGGTCGTACGGCTCACCCGTCCTGCCGTCGAAGAGCTGGACCTTGCCGCCGTCCCCGATCAACCGTTCCTCGGATGTCAACGGAGGATTGGCTTTGCGCAACAGGGACTGGATGGACGGATGCGGCTTGCGGGTCTCAGGGTCCACGCCTGCTTCCTCGGCCTCCTCGTCGGACCAGTGGGCACCGTCGAAGACGGGTGTCGCGACGTAGGCGGCGGGGCGCGAGACCGGCCTGATCTTGCGGCGGGTGCCGTTGGCGGGCTGGACGGGCCCTTCCTCCCAGCCGTTGTGCGCTGCCCAGCCGAGCAGGGTCTCGAGCACCTGTCCGACGTTCATTCGGGTCGGCACGCCGAGCGGCGAAAGGACGATGTCGACCGGGGTCCCGTCCGCCAGGAAAGGCATGTCCTCCACGGGAAGCACCTTGGCGATCACGCCTTTGTT
>QWHP01000325.1 GCA_021404985.1 Actinobacteria bacterium ATB1 | reverse complement strand
CTATGTGCCGAAATTCGCGCTGAGCGCATCGGTGGAATACATGCAGCCCATCGCCAACTCGATGGATGGCTACATCCGCTTCGATTTGCAACATGTCGGCCATCGCAATACAGAGTTCAATGAAGCGCTGGGCATCGACATGGATTCCTATCAAATCGGCAACGTCCATGTGGGCGTGCAGATGGAGAGATGGGAAGTCGCTTTGTTTGTGAAGAATATCTGGGACAAGCGGGCGATATTGAGCGCCGAGAACAACTTCGGCATCGATAGCTGGACCATTGAGCGCCCGCGCACCATCGGCTTGACAGTCCGGGCGCATTACTGATCTTCTCGCCGTCGGGTCGACAGGTCGGGAAGCTCGCGGCGACCTATCCGAGCTCGGGTCCGGAGCCCTTCGGGTGCGCCTTCGCTCCTGACGGGACCCTCTTCACGACCGAGGTCGGCGACCCTGCGACTAACAAGGGTCAGCTCATGATGTGGTTCGCCCCCTACGAGGGGTACCCGGGTGCTCCCGGCGAGTATCCAGACACGGATGCGGTCAGCACGAACTTCTGCAAGCTCGACACGAACCTGGGGACTGCGGGCGAGGTCGAGGTGGACAGTCAGGGCCGCGTGTATGTGGCCGCGTCGAGCAGCGGGGCCGTGTACCGCTATTCACCTCCGTTCCCGACGGGGCCCGACGCGCAGGGCGGCTGTGGAGCGCATGATGGCACGGGGGCACCCATGGCGTATCAGATCCACAAGGAGGCTCTGATACGCCCGGACCTCTTCCGGGGCATGCTCACCTTCTCGGGCCTGGCGTTCAGCGACCACGGCACGCTCTTCGTGTCCAGCGTTGCGACTGGCCACATCGCCGAATACGACCTTATGGGGCGCTTCCTTCGTCACGTCGTCAAGCCGTCGACTCTGTTCTTTCCGTCCACCTACGGGAATCCGCAGGGAATCGATGTCGGGTCGGACGGAACTCTCTACTACGCGGACATGGCCCTCACGTGGAGCGAAGGCTTCCCCGGTCCGGGGCCGAACGGGAAGCTGCGGCGCGTCCGCTTCGCGGCCGACGGAGAGCCGCGCCGTCCCGAGGTCGTCCTCGACGGGCTGGCCTTCCCGGACGCGGTGACTGTTCACACCGGAAACCTGGAGGAGACGGCCCCGGACCCTCCACGCGATCTCGGCGAGTGGCGGCACTACGCGGGCGGTCCTACCCGCAACTTTCACAACGACGCCGATCCGTGGATGCATTCGGCAAGCGTCGAGGGGCTGCGCCTGAAGTGGCGCAAGCGGACCGGGCGGATCGTCACCGCACAACCCACGGTCGCAGCCGTCGACATCCCGGGCGAGGGGCCGACCCAGGTTGTCTACGTCCCGGGCTGGGACTGGAAGGTCTACGCGCTGCGACTGCGCGACGGCGCGGCCCTCTGGGAGTTCGAGACAGCGAAGCAGCCCGGTGCCTCCCTTCCCGCGGCATCGTCGGCGGATGTGACGTCGGTCGACGGACGAGACGTGGTCTTCGTCGCGACGGGAGAGACAATGTACGCGCTCGATGCCGTGAGTGGGACGGAGATCTGGCGGTTCGAGGCCGGGACGGGCTGCCGTGACGCGAACGGCAACCCACCGGGGGATTGCGGGTTCGGGCGCGACGGGGCCGTCAGGGACGAGCGCAACGAGATCGAGTCGAGCCCCCTCGTGGTCGACGGCCGCGTCTATTTCGGGATGGATGTGAACGATTTCGAGGTCGGCAAGGGCGGCTTCTACGCGCTCGACGCTCGTTCTGGGACGCTCGCCTGGTTCCTCGACCTGCAAACCGGCATGACCTGCACACCGTTCGATTCGGACGCGATCAGCAGATTCGACGGGTACCACTCCGAGGAGGAACTGCGACTGCCCGACGCGTTCCTGTCCACGCGGCCCGGGTGCGACTTCGCAGACGTGGTGGCAGAGTCCGGCGTCAGCAGCCGAACGGGTTGCGAGAACGTCTGGTCGTCGCCGGCCTGGGATGCAAACCGCGAGCTCATGTACTTCGCCGTGAGCAACTGTGAGACGGACACGGATCCCGAATCGAACAGCCCTCCGCCGCCGATGCCGCGATTCGACGAGTCGGTGGTCGCGGTCGACCCCGAGGGGAGGATCGCCTGGCACTGGCGTCCGCGCGAGGTCGACAACGCGGACCTCGCGTTCGGAGCGGTCCCGAACCTGTTCTCGATACGCGACGGTGGCGACGAGATCGACGTCGTCGGGATCGGGAACAAGGACGGCACCTACTACGTGGTCGACAGGGACGGGATCAACGAGCGCAACGGCGCCTTGGCCGGTACGCCCGACACTGCAGAGCTGTTCCCGTACTGGCAGACGAAGGTCGTCCCCGGAGGCGACATCGGGGGGATCATCGGGACCTCCTCGGCCGTCGAGTCGACACGCCGGATACACGTCGGAACGGCGGCCGGGACGGATCCGCTGCGGCCGCAACAGCCGACCATGCACACCCTGGACATGGACACCGGGGAGGTGGTGTGGCAGTCGCGATCGAGCGACTTCCTGCTGCGCGACTGGACGGCGGCTCCCACGAGCAGTGTGAACGACGTCGTCTTTTTCGGGAGCGCCACAACGGCGACCCTGCGGTCGATGCGTGCAGGGGACGGGCGTGCCCTCCTTGTGCGCACGATCGCCGACGGCATCGGAGCGATAGCGTCACCGTCCATCGTGGTGGACGGGACGCTCGTGGTGGGCACGGGGATCGGGTCGCTCAGCGGAGATCCTTCGGACATATCCAACGTCTCTGCTGCGCAACCCTCCGACATCGTGGCGCTCTGCGTTCCGGGCGCACCCGACTGCCCTGACGAGCGGGGCGTCACCATCGAGGTGCATGGCGCGAGGCCCTTCCTCGTGGAGGAAGGGATCACGGGGGTGGTCGAAGTCGCAACTTCTGTGCTCGGGCCCGTCGTTCACGTCGACGGTCTTCTCGAACACACTGACGACCCCGTGAGGATCTCGGTGGAGTGCGCAATCGTCTGCGGCGGTTCGATCCGCGTCGGCCGGAGGCAGATTCCCGTGATGGTCGCCACGGTAGTCCACCAAGGTGAACTGCCCGATTCTGCGCGCTTCGCGGGCGCAGGGATCGACGTCGAGTCCTTCCCCTGGCAGCCGTTCAGGTACAGCGTGGAGGTTCGGGAGGGCTGACCTGAATGGCGCCGGCCTCAGCTCGACCCGGCGAGCGGCTGCATCTGGCCGAAGAGCGCGGCGAGGTCCGGAACGTCGGTCTCCCCCGGATCGGGAATCCCAGCGGCCTCGTACACCGCCCCGGTAACCGAACGCATCCTCTCGTGGTTGCGTTCGAAACCGGGGAGTCCGTTCGTGATGAACGAGACGACGAGTCCGTGCTCGGGGTCGCAGAATGCCGTCGAGGACGAATGGCCTGAATGGCCCACCGATCTGAACGATGCCCGGGGACCGAAGTCGGAACCCTGCACCACGAACCCGAGACCCCACGGCGGCTCGGCGCCCCACTTGGGATGCTGTATCCCGACAGCGGCCAGGTGATCGGTGACTCCGAGCCTGTGCACGGAGGTGAGTGCCTCCGCCGTCTGTTCCGAGAGGATGCGCACGCCGTCGCGCTCGCCCCGCCCGAGGATCATCTCGTAGAAGCGGCCCAGCCCGTGCGCTGGACCGCGACCGCATCCCCCCGGGGATATCCAGCGCAGGCCTTCCGCCGTGTTGAGGTGGGGAAGGTCGAATATCGGCCGCATCGGGTGTCGCTCTGGCAGCTTGCACCCGATGTGGGCGATACGATCGCGCAACTCCTCGAGACGTTCCGCAGGGATCCCGATGGCAGTCGGACATGCCCAGCGGCTCGAAGATTTCATCCTCCACGAAGCGGTCGATGCGTCGACCGTCCACCGCCTCGACTAGTGCGCCGAGTGCGACCCAGCCTGATGTGGCGTGGTAGATCGCTGCCGAGCCGGGCTCGTGAAGGGCGGGACTTCCGGCCACCTGTTCGACGAGCTCCTCCCATGTGTCCGTCATCCCGGCAAGGTCTGCGAAGGGGAAGCCGCCGCGATGGGTGAGGATGTGCCGTATCGTCGCGTTCTCCTTGCCGGATGCGAAGCCGGGCAGGTAGTTCGAGACCGGGTCGTCGAGGGAGAGTTGGCCGCGCTCCCAGAGAATGCCTACGGCAGTTGCGGTCAGCGGCTTGGAGGACGAGAACCAGAGCTGCAGGGAATCGCTCGTCATCGGTGTTCCCGGGCGGGCCTCGCCGCCGGCGGCGTCGACTACGGGGACACCGTTTCGCGAGACGTAGAGCTGCCAGCCGTCGTGGAGCTCGGGGCGGCCCGCTTCGAGCAGTTCGATGACAGCCTCGAGTCCGTCTTCGGAGAAGCCGTGCGCCACAGGGTCGGATTCGAATCTCATCCGTGAATGATGATCCTTCGACGCGGGCGGCGCCAGTCCGGAGAGTCGTGCCGGACTCCCTCCCACGCCGGATGTGACGAGCGTGTCATATTCGGTAGGATCACATGCGATAGGGGGTTGTCGATGGATCTCGAGTACAGCGACGATCAGACCGCACTGCGCGACTCGGCGAGGGACGTCCTTGCCGCCGAGAGCCCGATCCGGTTCGTCCGCGGGGTGGCGGAGGGCACTGCCGATGCGGGGGACCTCTGGCGCACGCTCGTCGAGCTCGGCTGGCCGGCCCTCCTCGTGCCCGAGGCCACCGGAGGCCTCGGCCTGTCGTACGTGGAAGTGGCGATCGTCCTCGAGGAGATGGGCCGCGTCCTTGCGCCCGGTCCGTTCCTGCCCACTGTGACACAGCTCGTTCCCGCCCTGCTCCGGATGGACGATCCCGTGAGTAGGGACCGGCTCCTCGAGCGGGTGCTCGAGGGAAGCCTCACGGGTGCGCAGGTGGAGGGCGACGTGCGTGCGGAGAGGTCGACGGAGCCGGCTCAGGGCTGGGTCCTGAACGGGACCGCACACAACGTGCTCTGCGGAGCCGAAGTGACGCACCATCTGGTCCACGCCGAGGGTGTGCCGGACTCGCTCCTGCTCTTGGTCCCGGCGGAGGCCGCGGACGTCACCAGCCTGGACGCCCTCGACCCCACCCGGAGCCTCGCACAGGTCGGGTACGCCGACGCGGTCGTTCCCGCCGAGTCCGCGCTGGCCATAGGGACCGAAACTGTGTCCGCGGTGCTCGGTGAGGTCGAGTCGACCGCCGCGTTCGGCCTCGCTGCCGAATGCCTGGGCACCTGTGAGCAGATGTTCGAGATGACGTTGCAGTACGCGAAGGAGCGCGAGCAGTTCGACAGGCCGATCGGATCCTTCCAGGCGGTCAAACACAAGCTCGCCGACATGCTCGTCGCATGCGAGCGGGCAAACGCACTTGTCTACTTCGCCGCACTGACCCTTGCCGAGGGGGACGAGCGCAAGGAGATGGCCGTCCACATGGCCAAGGCGGCCGTCGGAGACTGCCAGCGCCTCGTCATGAAGGAGAGCCTCCAGATACACGGCGGGATCGGCTACACATGGGAGCACGATCTCCACCTGTTCATGCGACGGGTCAAGACCTCCGAGGCCCTCTTCGGCAACAGCCGGGAGCACAAGCGGAAGGTCGCGGAGCTGTTGTCCCTCTGAGATGACGATGAGAATCGAAGCTGTGATCGAGGTGCCCAAGGGCAGCCGCAACAAATACGAGATGGACCACGACACGCACGTAGTCTGGCTCGACCGTGCCCTGTTCACGGCGACCGCCTACCCGGCCGACTACGGGTTCGTTCCCGAGACCTTGGCAGAGGATGGCGACCCTCTCGACATCCTGGTCCTCCTCGATTCCCCCACGTTCCCAGGATGCCACATCTGGGCACGGCCGGTTGCGGTCTTCTGGATGCGTGACGAGGCAGGCCCCGACGCGAAGATCCTTGCCGTTCCGGACGGCGACCCCCGGCAGGAGCACCTCCAGGATCTCGCTGACCTGCCCGACTACCTCCTTGCCGAGATAGGCCACTTCTTCGAGGTCTACAAGGATCTCGAACCCAGCAAGAGCACCGAGACCCGGGGCTGGGAGGGCGTCGCGTCGGCTCGGGCCGCCATCGAGGACGCTCAAAGCCGGTTCGCGGGCACACGTTGAGACCCAAATGACACCGCCACTTCACCGGGGATCCCGGTTCTTGCCCGTCTCGGGAATTCTCCTCTTCTGGTTCCTGTGGTTCCTGACGACTGCCGGCGAGGCCCTTGCCCACACTGCACTGGTTGCGTCGGACCCGGTCGACGGCGCAGTCCTCGAGAGCCCACCGCGGGAGATCGTGCTGAAGTTCTCTCAGCCGGTCACGACGAGCGTCGACTCGGTCCGTCTCATCGCTGCTGACGGGAGCGAGTTCCCGGCACACTCCCAACCCGATCCGTCCGATCGGAGCCTTGTGGTGGCCCATCCACCGCAGGGCTTGGCGAACGGGACGTACTCAGTGAGCTGGACAGTGCTCTCGGCCGACTCACACGCGGTGTCGGGGGCTTTCACCATCACACTTGCGACGCCCGCTGCCGCAGAGGACACGACGGCCGAGTCCAGTCCTGGCGGGAGTGAAGTGCAGGGGGCCGGCGGCGCTTCCAGCGACGCCACCTCGCACCCCGATCACCAGGACGCAGCAGGGGCTGCCGGACGCCCGGCAGATGCGGAGCCGGGCCGGCCTTCCGGTCAGCCGTGGAGAGCACTCGGTGGTGCTGCGCGATTCCTGGCCTACGTCTCGGCGCTCTTCGCCGTCGGGGCACTCGTCTTCGTGCTCCTTGTGCACGACGGTGAGACCGGAGAACGCAAGACCCTCTTGGCCGCCGTCCGTCTCGCAGCGCTGGCAGGCTTGGCGGTCACTGCCGCCGAGACCGTCCTCCAAGGGGCGGCACCGACCGAG
>QWHP01000324.1 GCA_021404985.1 Actinobacteria bacterium ATB1 | reverse complement strand
GGGCGTGCTCGACATCGAGGGCTCGATCACACACCGGTTCCCGATCGAGCGCACACCCGAAGCGTTCGAGATGCTCCACTCCGGAGGCGGCGACGTCCAGCGGATCGTCATCGAGCCTGCGCTCGAGGCCTGACGGCGGCCCCCCCACACGCTCTGCACGTTGCGACGCGCAGCAGGTGCCTCGTAAGCTCTTGACACTCCGATCAACAAGGCCGGGCCGCGCGGGCGGTCTCGGCCGATCTCGACACGAGATCTCGACACGAAGGGACCACAGTGGGAACTCTCGACGGACGCATTGCGATCATCACCGGCGCCGGACGCGGCCTCGGCCGTGAGCACGCACTCCTATTCGCTGCCGAGGGAGCCAAGGTCGTCGTGAACGACCTCGGCGGCGACATCGGCGGCGAAGGTGCGGACGCGAGTCCGGCCCAGGAGACCGTGCAGGAGATCAAGGACATGGGTGGCGAGGCAGTCGTGAACGGCGACGACGTCTCCGATTGGGAGGGGGCGCAGCGCCTCGTCAACCAGGCGATCGAGACCTTCGGTGGTCTCGACATCCTCGTGAACAACGCAGGCATCCTGCGCGACCGCGTGCTCGTCAACATGACCGACGCCGAGTGGGACTCGGTGATCAAGGTCCACATGCGCGGCCACTTCTGTCCGACACGGCACGCGGCCAACTACTGGCGGGCCGAGGCCAAGGAGGGCCGTACGCGTGAGGCCCGGATCGTGAACACGGCGTCCGAGTCAGGCCTCTTCGGCAACCCGGGTCAGGCCAACTACGCCGCAGCCAAGCTCGGGATCTGCGCGTTCTCGAGCGTGGTCTCAAAGGAGCTCGTCAAGTACGGCGTGAAGAGCAACACGATCGCACCCCGTGCGCGGACGCGGCTCACCCTTCAGACTCCGGGCATCGGCGAGCTCCTCAAGCAGGAGGTTCCTGAGGACAAGTTCGACGAGTGGGACCCGGCCAACGTCTCGCCACTGGTGGCCTACCTCTCCACCGTGGACTGCCAGTTCAACGGTGAGGTGTTCTTCGTCTTCTCCGACCAGATCAAGCGCGTGCAGCAGCCGACGATCCTCGAGGACAAGGCCCTCTCGGGTGGGGGCGAGCGCTTCACCGTGCAGCAGATCATCGACTCCGCCGGGAAGCTCGCCTGAGCGGACTCCGCGATCCTCAGCCGACTCGTCCGCCGACTGGTCCGTGCGCTGGTGCGTGCGCTGGTCCGTGCATCGACGTCAGTCGCTGGGCTCCTGTGTCAGGACGCCGCGCTGGTCTCGTCTGCTGGGGTGCGGTCGAACAGGGCTCCCTCGGTGTCCGGGCTCCGGTTGACCGAAGCGCCCAGCATTCCTGATTCGGCGGACGTCACGTGGGCTCCCGCGGGAGCGGGCTGTCCGGGTGGGCGGACGAGGTCGATCTCGCGGACACCGTCGCGCGTGGACCGTGCGCTCGGTGCGGTGGACGGCTCCACCGTCGCGGGCACGACGTCCTCCGCGGGACCTGTCTCCGCGGGATCGGCCGGTTCCTCGTCGGGTGTGAAGATGCCCATGAACACCGCCGCTGCCCGAAACCGCCCGGCAAGTCGTGTTCCCTCCGGCACGACCGGATGGTCCGGGAGGTCGACAGGGGAGATCTTGGCGTGCGCCCGGGCGGCTTCCTCATCGAGCACATGAACCGGCAACAGGGTACGGCTCCGTATTCGACCTCGCTCGGCCGTCACGACGAGTGCCCTCGACCCCGTGCGCAGGCCGTCGGGTACGCGCAGCCGCCATCGGACGGTGCCGTCGAGGGAGACGCTGCGCTCGGTTTCGGGGATGTCACGGGACTTCGTGTCCCGCCAGGCGAGTCTGCAGCGGTCTGCATCGCGGACGCGTACGTGGATGACGACCATCTCGCCGGGGGAGACCACTGACGGCGCGGTCTCGACGTCGATGCGGGGGGCGCTGACCGTCTCGTTCAAGGGCGGCGTATGGCTCACGGATCTGAGGAACCCAGCTAGCCATGGCCGAGCCACGATCAGGACGACGGACAGGATCGTCAGTGTCGCGATGGCACGCATCTGTCGGAGCGCTCCTCACATGTCGCTTACCAGAGCCTGCCGGTCCCCTCCGAGCCGCCCGACATGGCAGGAGCACTCACGCATTCTGCCAGCGATCCGTCCGACTCGCGCGCATTCCACCCGGGTTCCGGCATGGGCCGGCGTCGGAAGCAGCGGACGTGGGCGGATTTTGTCACGGCTGTGATGTCTGGATCTGCCCACGTGGGTGGGGTGTGGGTCGGGGGCCGGGACGGGAGTGGATGGGGGAAAGGACTTCTTCCGTCCTCTCTGGCATCTGTAGCGTCAGTGAGATGAGCTCCGGGGATCCATCCACCTCACTGATCGTGGGGCGGCGCGCCCGGATACGCCGGAGTGACTCGTACCGCTGGGTAGCTCTGGTAACCCTCTTGGCGGGACTCTTCGCCGTGGGCTTCAACTTCACGGTCATCGCAGTGGTCCTTCCCCGGATGGCCGAGGACTTCGACACGACCCTCAAGACGATGCAGTGGGCGGTGTCCCTGCCGCTGCTGGCGTTCGGTGTGATGAGCCCGACGATGGGCAAGCTCGGCGACATCTACGGGGCCAAACGCGTGTACCTGATCGGCTTCGGCGGTGCTGTCCTGATGCAGGCCCTGACCGCTCTTGCCTGGAGTGCCCCCAGCCTCATCGCGATCAGGGTCATCGCAGCGCTCGAGGGCGCCGCCACGGGCCCGGCTGCGATCAAGTTCATCGCGACCTTGTTCGAACCGGCGGAACGCCCCCGGCCCCTCGCGTGGTGGTCGACGATCGCCGCTCTCGGGCCGACGGTGGGTCTGGTCGTCGGCGCGCTCGCCATTCCGGTGCTCGGATGGCGGGGCATGTTCCTCATCCAGGTGCCGCTGCTCGTCGCGGCGGCCGTGACGGCCTGGTACGTCCTCGACGAGACGGAGCTGCGCCCCGACGTCCGATTCGATCTCCCCGGAGCGGTCCTCCTCGGTACGGGTCTCTTCTTCGTGCTCTTCGGGATCGAGAGGGGTGCCGACTGGGGGATGACCGACCTCCGAACGATCGCCTGGTTCTCCGCAGCCGTCGGGCTCCTCGCTGGTTTCGTCAGGCGACAGCGAGTTGCCCCGGACCCCATGTTCCCTCTGCACTACTTCACCTCCCGCAACTACTCCGTCAGCCTGGTCGCCAACACTCTCGGCAACTTCGCGTATCTGGGAGGCTTCATCCTCGCCGTCCCGCTCATGATCCAGGTTCTCGGATTGACCGACGCGAACGCAGGTCTCGTGATCATCATCCGGCCCCTCACCTTTGCCGGCGTGGCAGCGTTCGCGGGGGGGCTGATCGTGAGGCACGGCACGCGCCGGTACGCCTTCATGGGCAGTCTCCTCGTCGCCGCTTCCCTCTTCGGCCTCTCCCGGGTGGACACGAGCAGCGGAATCTGGCTCGTGATGCTGGGTCTCGGTCTCTCCGGTGCGGGCTTCGGCCTCAGCCAGCCCTCCTTCAACGTGGCGGCAGTCAACAGCCTCGACATAGCGGATCAGGGCGTGGGCGGCGGGGTGGGCGGGTCGGTCCAGACGATCGGGGCGTCGGCGGGCACCGTGGTCCTCGTGTCGGTCCAGGCAGCTTTTGCCGACCAGGGCACGGCCTTCTCGTTCTCGGTCGCCTATTCCGTGGGTGCGGTGGTCGCCCTCCTGGCCGCAAGCCTTGCACTCATGCTCGTCCAGAGACCTGGGGCCGTCACCCTCTCGGGCGAACCCGTGATCGACCAGCCTGCCTAGCCGGGTGCCGGCCCTGGAGGTCGGTCCCGCCGCTCGGCAACGGCCCCGGGAGACTCAGG
>QWHP01000323.1 GCA_021404985.1 Actinobacteria bacterium ATB1 | reverse complement strand
ACCTTCGCCAACGTGTTCGGGAACGCCGGTGGTGTGGAGCACGACCTCCTCGAGTGCCGGTATCTCGGGCAGCACGGATAAGACGGCTTCGGCCTGCTCGGGACCGCAGACGAGAACGGCGGAGTCGGAGTGCCCGAGGACGTGCCGGAGCTGGTCGCCCTTGAGCGCGACGTTCACCGGGACGCAGCACGCTCCGAGCTTCTGTGTCGCGAAGTACGTGAAGAGCCACTCGGGCGAGTTGCCCATCATGATCGCGACACCGACGCCGCTTTCGACACCAAGGTCAGCGAGACCGTTCGCGACCCTGTTGACGTTGCGATCGAGGTCGGCGAAGGAGACGGCGCGGTCCTCGAAGAGCAGGAACGGCGCGTCGCCGAGCTCGTCGGCCTGGGATTCGAGGACCCCTGCGAGCGTGGTCGGCTGCTCCACTCTCGGCCCGCTACCCGCCGGGTCCCTCGAAGATGTGGATGGCGATCGCCGCCTCGCCCGTGCCGAGGAAGCCGCCGCCGTTCTCTGCGAGGGCCAGCCGGGCTCCCGCGACCTGGCGGTCACCTGCCTCGCCCGTGAGCTGCCTCACGAGCTCCACGGCCTGCGCGAGACCGGTCGCCCCGATCGGGTGGCCTCTGCACTCGAGACCTCCGCTCGGGTTGATCGGCTTGGACCCTCCGAGGGCTGTCGCCCCGGACTGCGCATACGGGCCGCCCTCGCCCTCACCACAGAATCCGAGGCTCTCCGTCTGGGCAAGCTCGCCGAACGCCGTCGCGTCGTGGACCTCTGCGGTGTGGATGTCCTCGGGGCCGACACCTGCGATCTCGTACGCCTTCCTTGCCGCCACAGCCGCCTGGTTGCCACCTGTCGGGCTCGCCGAACGCAGGACGGATGCGCGGATCCGTACCGGACGGCACTCCCCAAGCCTGCCGAGGTAGTCGTCGGAAACGAGGATGGCCGCCGCTGCGCCATCACCGGTCGGCGCACACATCGCCCGGGTAAGGGGATAGGACACGAGCCGGTCCTCGAGGACCTCCTCGACCGTCATCGTCATCCTGTACTGGGCGTCGGGATTGAGTGAGCCGTGCATGTGGTTCTTTGCGGCGATGATCGCGAGCTGCTCCTGCGTGGTCCCATAGCGCTCCATGTGGGCGCGACTCGCAAGCGAATAGATGTCCATGAAGGGGCTGCGCGCCCCGCCCTTGGCCTCGTCCACCTTGCCGCTCGCTGCCAGCTCGGCGCGTTTGGCGTCGGCCTGCGCCTTCATCTGCTCGATGAGCTTGGTGGTGACCTCGACGTCGGTCCCGGCGAGGAAACCCTGGAAGCGCTTCTCCTTCTCGGTGGGCGTCTCGGGTGCCGAGGAGGACGGGGTCATCTTCTCGACGCCGATCGCGATCGCCACGTCGTATGCGCCCGACGCGACCCCCAGGAAGGCGCCGTGGAGAGCCGAGGAGCCGCCGGCACATGCGTTCTCGACGTTCATGATCGGAATACCGCCGATCCCGAGTGGACCGAGGGCGACCTGGCCGCGGATGCAATGCTGTCCCTGCGACATGCCCCAGCCGGCATTGCCCATCCATGCGGCCTCGACTTCGTCGAGCTCGACGGGGCTGTCCTTGCGCAGGCTCCCCATGGCCATGGCCGTGAGGTCCTTGACTCCCTTGTCCGGGTACTTCCCGAAGGGGATCATGCCGACGGCGACGATGTGGACTCCCCGCATGATGTGCATCCAGACGGTGTGGGGACAGGTCCGGGTACGGTACCCCTGGTGCCTCCCGAGCACGCAAATCCCTCGCGATGAATCGAGCAATTCCGCAGAGTCGCCTCCGAACTGCCCGCATCCTCGCCCCGAGTCCACCCCGAGTCCTTCATATGGGGGTGGTTCCGTGCCGAAGAGATCGTGTAAAGAGCCTTTCGAGTGCATTGGAGGGCATGGAAACCCAGTCCGCCCCGGACGTCGCTTCTCTGGAAGCCGAGCTGGAACAGGAACGCCTCGCCCACGCGGAGACGAGGGCCACGCTCGAGTCGATCAGCCGCGACCTCTGGGACGCGAATATGGAGCTGCACAAGATCCTCGAGGAACTCGCCGAGCAGTGCAGCACGCTGGAGAGGTCCAACCGGGATCTAGAGCATTTCGCGCTCATCGTCTCGCATGATCTCCAGGAACCCCTTCGCGCCATCAAGGGCTTCAGCTCACATCTCACCGGGAGTCTCGGCGGGAGACTCGACACCAAGAACGCCATGTGTCTGCGCCACATCGAACGCAGCGCGGACCGTCTGACGAAGCTCGTCGACGGCTTGATGTCCCACTGTCGTGTGACGATGCCGCGCTCGGACCCGGTGCCGGTCGAGCTCGGGTCTCTTCTCGACGAGGTCACAGAGGATCTCGTCGCGATGATCGAGGCGTCGTGCGCGACCGTGGTCGTCCGCGAGCTGCCCACCGTGTGGGGCGATCCCCGGCAGTTGCGTCAGCTCTTCCAGAACCTCGTGTCGAACGCGATCAAGTTCGCAGGCGACAAGGCACCCCATGTCCTGGTGGACTCGACGGAGTCCGAGGACGAGATCGTGGTTTCGGTCCGTGACAACGGGATCGGGATCGAGTCGATCTTCGTCGAGAGAGTGTTCGACGTCTTCGAGCAGCTCGACCAGGGTGAGAGAGGGGAAGGGAGCGGAGTCGGGCTCGCGATCTGCCGCAAGGTCGTCGCCAACCACGCCGGCAGGATCTGGGTGGACTCCGAGCCCGGCTGCGGATCCACGTTCCATGTGGCCTTCCCCGTCTTCGGCCCAGACGCCGGTTGATACCCCACGGGGTACCATCGTGGGATGAGGTTCCCGGACGAGGTCCACGACGACGTCAAGAACCGCCTCCGCCGACTGGAGGGCCAGATCCGTGGCATCGAGCGCATGCTCGACGACGAGAAGGACTGCCGCGAGATCGTGACGCAACTCTCGGCGGCGCGGTCAGCACTCGACAGGATTGGCTACCGGCTCTTCGCCGCTGCTCTCCGGCACTGCGCCTCCGAACCGGACGCCGCGGCGGAGGACGGTTTGTCCGTCGACGAGCTCGAGCGCCTCTTCGTCAAGCTCGGCTGAACGACCGGGGTACGATCGGCCACGGAACTGCAGTCCGAGTCCAATGCGAGAGTGGCGGAACTGGCAGACGCTCCGGCCTTAGGAGCCGGTGCCTTCGGGCGTGTGGGTTCGAGTCCCACCTCTCGCACCGCTGTTGCGGACATGACCTCGCCGTAAGCGAGACGACGCTTCCCGCTCTTCGCCGCTCAGGTCGATGTAGGTGAGCGCGACGATCGGGTTCTACGCGAAGGAGGGTGGCGGTAGCTCACGGTGTGTGATGTGAGGGTCCGCGGTGGAGAGTGGTCGGCTCCTTACGCTCGGGGTTCTAGGAAACGAAACTCGAGCTTGGGGAGGCCGACCGTGGCTGACCGTATCACTCTGCGGCTGGGCCGTGAAGACATCGTCGTGACCGAGACCGTCGAGACCGACGCCGGGATCGAGGTGTATGGCCGGCATCGGATGGAGGCGGCGTGTTGCCCTGACTGTGGTGCGCCGTCGATGCGAACCAACGGGGGTGCCAGGACGCGTCGTGTGCAGGATCATGTCGGGGATCTGATCGTCTGGCTGGTGCTCGCTGTGCGCCGCTTCGTGTGCGTCAACGAGACATGCGGGCGTCGGGCGTTCTCGGACCGCTGGGAGGGAATCGGGCGTTCGAAGTTCGCGGAGCGGCTCTGGGCCTGGATCGGCGATCTGGGCCGGGGCCAGACCGAGACCGGCCTCGCCCGGGAACGGGGTGTCTCGACCTATCTGGCACGGCGGGCCGCACGTCGGGCCAAGATGCGCGCCGTCGCGTTCGGACGTCCCCGCTTGCCC
>QWHP01000322.1 GCA_021404985.1 Actinobacteria bacterium ATB1 | reverse complement strand
GTCCACGCTGATCTCGGGGTCCCCGATCCCCAGCAGCTCCGCGTCCCCGTTGGCCTCGACGGCACGCTGTGCCTCCAGCAGGGACGCCATGCCGTGCTCGACGGCGATCTGGCAGGCAAGATCAATCAGGTGGCCGTGATGGTCGTCGAGGGGGAGCGGGCCGCCGACGGTGTCCATGAGCACGAGGGCAGCAGCCGTGTCCGGTTGCGAGAGGACGAGCTCCTGGACGACCATGCCGCCCATCGAGTGACCGAGAAGTACGGCGGGCTCCGCGTCCAGCATGTCCAACAGCAGGGCAAGGTCGTCACGGAGCGCTTGCAGCGAGTATCCCTCCGCACGATCCGACAATCCATGTCCACGGTGGGCATAGGTCACGACCCGCCACGACTCCGAGAGCCAGTCGACGTGATCCATCCAGTCCTGTTGCGTCCCCGTGAAGCCGTGCACGAGGACGAGGGGCGGGCCCGTGCCCTTCTCGCCGACCTGGAGCTCGACATCTCCCACTCGAACACGTCCCATGCGACTAACCCTTCAACGGAGCGATCTGGCGGTACTTCCCCTCGTAGAAGAGGAGCGGGTCGCCGTCGGTGCCGTCACAGGTGACGACCTCACCGATGACGATCTCGTGGTCTCCCCCGTCGACCACGCGGTCGACTCGACAGAAGACGTGACCGAGACCTCCCTCGAGGACGGGCACTCCCATCTCGCCTTGGTGCCAGGCGACCCCGTCGAAGTCCGAGGCCTGCTTGGCGAACTTGTTCGAGAGGTCGACCTGCGTCGCGTCGAGTATGTTGACGCAGAACCAGCCGCTCTCGCGAACCGCGATCCCGGTTTCCGAGCCGTCCATGAAGCAGACGAGGAGGAGCGTTGGGGTCAGGGACACCGACGTCACCGAGTTCGCGGTCATGCCGTAGGGCTCGCCGTTGTGCGCGGCGGTCACTACCGTCACCCCGGTCGCGAAGTGGCCGATCACCTTGCGGTAGTCGAGAGGGTCTAGCGGCATCGCATCTCCATCACACTGGGACTCCGAAGTCCTACCAGATGTACGCCGGTGATTGCGCCCCCGGCCTGTCGGGACCCCGGCATGACTCAGCTCCGACCCCATGAAGGCTCACGTAGGATGACCTGGTGCATATCGACTTCAAGTCGTCGCCAGGTTGCAGCATCGGCGTCGAATGGGAGCTCGAGCTCGTCGACCGGACCTCCCGCGGGCTCGTCTCGGCAGCGACCGAGATCCTCTCCGAGCTGGGCAACGGCGATCCCAAGGCTTCCGGCAAGGCCAAGCACGAGTTGTTCGAATGCACGGTCGAGGTCATCACCGACGTCTGCGAGACCGTCGACGAGGTGCGACGCGACCTCGCCAAGACGGTCGACGAGCTCGGGGACCTGGCGGAGGGCCGAGGACTGGATCTGATGTGCTCGGGGACCCATCCCTTCTCGCACTGGGGCGACCAGATCGTGAGCCCCGACCCCCGCTATCGCAAGCTCCTGCAGGAGATGCAGTGGCCGGTACGCCGTCTGCTTATCTTCGGCGTGCACGTGCACGTCGGCGTCCGGTCATCCGAGAAGGCCATCATGATCGCGAACGCCCTGATGTCCTTCCTGCCCCACTTCCTCGCGGTCTCGGCGTCGAGCCCGTTCTGGGTGGGTCACGACACAGGCCTCGCTTCCGTACGCTCCAAGCTGTTCGAGTCTCTCCCGACTGCGGGGCTCCCCCACCAGTTGAGCGGTTGGGAAGAGTTCGAGCAGTTCATGGACACTCTGATCACCTCCAAGGCGATCAACTCGGTCCGGGAGGTCTGGTGGGACATCCGTCCTCATCCCGACTTCGGGACGGTCGAACTGCGCATGTGCGACGGCATCCCCACGCTCTCGGAGCTCTGCGCCGTGACTGCGATGGCGCAGAGCCTCGTCGAATGGCTCGACCGCATGATCGACCGGGGACACAGACTGCCGAGTCAGCGGAGCTGGACGGTGAAGGAGAACAAGTGGAGAGCTGCACGTCACGGACTCGACGCCGAGATCATCGTCGATGACAAGGGAAGCCTGAGGAAGGGTGGACTTGCCGTCCTCGAGCTCGTGGAAGAGCTCACCCCGACAGCGCGCCACCTCGGCTGCCACGACGAGCTCGCCGAGATCGTACGGATCGTCGAGACGGGAGCTTCGTATCAGCGCCAGCGCCGGATGCTCCTCGAAGGCGCCTCGTTTCCGGAGATCACCGACGCGTTGGTGGCGGAGATGCGAAACGACACCCCTGTGACCGTCCCATGATCGACAAGGACACGCTCCGCCGAACCGTTGCCTCGCACCGCGAGGAACTCATCGCCTTCAGGCGGCACCTGCACACTCACCCCGAGCTCTCCTGGGAGGAGCGCGAGACGAGTCGCGACGTGGCACAACGCCTCGAGGTCATGGGACTCACCCCTCGGTTGCTCGACGGCGGAGTCGGGGTCGTTTGTGACTTCGAGGGAACGAGACCAGGGCGAACCGTCGTGTTGCGCGGCGACCTCGACGCCCTTCCCATTCAGGACGCCAAGGACGTGCCCTACAGGTCACTCGTGGACGGCGTGTCCCACGCCTGCGGGCACGACGTCCACACCACCGTCGTCCTCGGGGCGGCCCTGACACTGGGCACCCTCGCGTCGCAATCCGGACTGGACTTCCCCGGACAGATCAGATTCCTCTTTCAGCCCGCAGAGGAGAGCATTCCGAGCGGGGCACCCGCCATGATCGAGGCCGGCTGCCTCGACGGCGCAGCCGCGATCTATGCAGTGCACTGCGACCCCCGCCTCGAAGTGGGACACATCGGCCTAAGAGACGGCGCGATCACCTCCGCGTTCGACGACCTCACGATCCACCTGCACGGGCCCGGAGGCCACACAGCGCGACCGTGGATGACCGCAGATCTCGTCACTATCGCCGCCCGTGTCGCAGTCGACCTTCCCGCCGGTCTCGCCCGCCTGCTCGACATGCGCGGCGGAGTGAACCTGACTTTCGGGAAGATCCAGGCAGGAGACGCCCCGAACGTGATCCCGTCCCATGCCGAGCTCCGCGGCACCTTGCGCGCCATCGACAGGGAGGTGTGGACGGATGCGCCGACGGTCGTGAAGAGGCTACTCGAGGCGATCGTCAGCCCGTACGGCGCGGAGTGGGATCTCGACTACGTGCGCGGTTCGCCCCCCGCCGAGAACGACCCGAAGGCGACTGCCACCGTTGCCGAGGCAGCTCGCGCGGTCCTCGGGCCCAACGCTGTCACCGAGGCGGAGCAGAGCCTCGGTGGTGAGGACTTCTCGTGGTATCTCGAACGGGTCCCGGGCTGCTACGTCCGCCTGGGTGCACGCAGCGTCGGCGACCATCAACCACCGCGCGATCTCCACGCCGACACCTTCGACGTCGACGAGGAGTGCATCGAGATCGGCGTGACCCTGTTGGCACAGGTCGCCCTCGACACGGTGAGCATGGACTGAGCAGGGCGCGACGGCCCCCCGCCGGAGGATGCCCCTACGTAATTGCATCCTCCGACCTGGGCGGATCTGGACATCAATGTGATGACAGGATCCCCCCACGTGGGTTGTGTTCTCGACGGGCGATTTCACAGAGATGACGCGCGCGTCGGCACCGTCCGGATCAGCCGGCGAAGACACGTCGGAATCGCAGAGCGGCGAGCGCGAAGAGCGCGGTAGCCATCCCGAGAAGGACAACCACGTATCCGAGCACGTCGACGACCCCGGCGGCGCCCGCGATGATCTCGTTGTAGGCCTCGACCGCCCACGCGGTCGGCAGTAGATGGCCGAACACCTGCAGGGGGACGGGCACGATCTCGAGGGGCCACATCGCTCCGCCGAGCATGCCGAGAGCCATCCCGATCGGGGCCCCGATCGCGCCGGC
>QWHP01000321.1 GCA_021404985.1 Actinobacteria bacterium ATB1 | reverse complement strand
AGTCCGACAGCCTCGAAGACCTGGGCCCCGCGTTAGCTCGCCACCGTCGAGATCCCCATCTTGGACATGATCTTGAGGACTCCGTCCTCCATCGCGGCCTGCAAGCGCTCCTGGGCCAGTGGCCCGGTGACCGGATCTCCGAAAGCGCTCTCGTCCGCCATCTGCGTGACCGTCTCGAGAGCAAGGCGCGGACAGACGAGATCGGCACCGTAACCGAGCAGCGTGGCCACGTGATGCGTGTCTCTGACCTCGTCCGTGTCGCAGACGAGTCCGACGTTGCTCCTGCGGCCGGCCTGCACGAGACGGTGGTGGACCGCACCCAATGCGAGCAGCATGGGCACCGGAACCTGCCTCGGCTCCGACACCCTGTCGCGCAGGAGGATGATCACAGAACCGTCCGCTGCAGAGCGGTCGGCCTGTTCTGCGATCCGCTCTACCGCACGGCGCAATCCCCCTGGACCTTCGGAGCTATCGAAGGTCGCGTCGATCACCGTCGCGGGGAACGGCGACACGACCCCGGCCACTAGATCTTCGACGAACGCGGGGCCGACGAAGAACGTCGGGAGCTCGATCAGGCGAGCCGCCTCGGGGCGCTCCCAGAGCAAAGGGTCCCGGGTTCCTATCCGTGTGCGCAGGCTCATCACCGAACGTTCGCGCAGATGATCGATAGGGGGATTCGTCACCTGGGCGAATGCCTGCTTCAGGTAGTGATGCACGGGCCTCGCCCGGCTACCGAAGAGCGGGAGTGGCGTGTCGTCCCCCATGGCGAACGTGGGTTCCTTGGCGTCCTGGACCATCGGCTTGAGGATCATCGCCACGTCCTCGCTGGTCCAGCCATGCCGTGCCTGATGGACCTCTACGTCGCCACTCACCTCCATGATCGGGCCGCTGTCGGCCGCCTCGATGAGCCCGTCCTCCGTCCAGCGCCCGTATGGCGAGCGCGTTGCGAGCCTGGCCTTCACCTCGCGATCGAGTTGAAGACCACGCTCGGGGTCGATGACGAGCATCATCCCCGGTCCCAGGCGCCCACGCCGAACCTGTCCGGCGTCAGACAGGTCGACGGCTCCGGCCTCGGAGCAAGCCATGACCAGCCCGTTGTCCGCTGCAGCCCAGCGCAGGGGCCTCAGGCCGTTCCGATCGAGGCAGGCGACGACTCTGCGTCCATCGGTCGCGATCAGTCCCGCCGGCCCGTCCCAGGGCTCCATGAGGCATCCGTGATAGCTGTAGAAGTCGCGCACGGCAGGTGGGATCTCGCTCATCGACTCCCAGGCCTCCGGGACGAGCATTGCGAGGACGTGGTCGAGAGCGCGGCCGCCGCGCAGGAGGAGCTCGGCGGCAGAGTCCAGCTTGCCCGAGTCGGATGTCCCGTGGTCGAGCACGGGACGGAGGACCTTCTCGTCTCCGACGACCTCGCCCCGGAAGAGACCGACACCCTGCTCTCCCCAACCGAGTCGGGCACGCGCGACCATCGCGCGCTCGTTGCCGCCGATGGCGTTGATCTCGCCGTTGTGACAGAGCGTTCGGAATGGCTGGGCGCGCTCCCAGGAGGGCGCCGTGTTCGTGCTGAAGCGCATGTGGAAGACCCCGAAGGGCACACGGAAGCCGTCGTGCCCTAGGTCCGGATAGAACGCCGCCAGGGAGTCGCCCGGGCAGAGAGCCTTGTAGTTCACGGTCTGGAACGACATCGACGCGACATACATGCGAGTCGCCGGGTCCCGCTCGGTGTGCTCGGCTGCCTTGCGAGCCATGTATGCCCGGCACTCGGCCTCGTCGAGACTTGCGGCTCCCTCTAAAGAGAAGAACATCTGGGCGATGTGCGGCTGAGTCGCGCGGGCGAAGTCACCGAGCTCGTCGTCGTCGGTCGGAACGTCCCTCCAGCCGTGGACGGTCAAACCTGTCGATGTGGAGGCCGCTTCGAGGATTCGCCGGACGTCGTCGCCTTCGGTCGTCCCCGGCGCGTCCATGAACACCATCGCAACTCCGAGCAGCCGGTCCTCCGGCAGGTGGATGCCGGCCTCATTCGCGAGGGTACGGAAGTACTCCTCGTCGAGGGGCAGGAGCACACCCGCCCCGTCGCTGGACTTGTCGTCGGCGGCGAGTGCGCCACGGTGCTTCACGCAGGCGAGCCCGCCGAGGACGCGATCGAGCACGTCCCGCGACGCCACGCCTTCGACATGGGCCACGAACCCGATGCCGCAGGCGTCCCGCTCGATCGACTGCTGCATGTCTCCTCCGACTACTCTGGCGCCCGCTCCCTCCAGCCCAGAGGCCGGACTCGCTGTCCTGAGCGCGCGCTCTCGCTGGTTGGAAATCTCGATCCCGGTGGGGCGGAAAGGCGACTCTGGCGTTCCGCAGGTGGGCGACCTTGATGCCGGGGTGGAGAGATGTTATCGGGGGACTCGTCACCCGGGGAAGGCGAATTCGACCCGACTGCAGCCCGGACGGATCTGTTGTCGCCACAGGCGCGAACGCAGCACCGCTCGCACGAATATCTCGACCCTGACGTGGTCAGTGTTTGAGCACTTTGACCCTGAACCAGCCGAAGAGGGCAAGGAGGGCCACGACGACACCCAGGACGATCGCGATCTTGACCCCGAGGACGACAGTCTTGAGCACAGTGGCAAACACCCATACGAAGAGTGACCAGCCGACCGCTATGAGGATTCCCACGATGAGGAGGGTGATGGCAATGCCGAGGATCCCCGGCCGCTTGTGGTGAGTGTCGGTTGCTTGCATGGCGTCTGGAGTCTATTCCGTCCGGAGGCGATACTCGGTTGAAGGCCAACCCAATTGGATGAAATCTGTGTGCCACGCCCGGTTCGGCCATACTCGCGCATCATGACGCTCCAGCTTCGAGGGAAGTCCCTACCCGTCGTCGGTCGGGCACGCATGTACGTCTGTGGGATAACGCCCTACGACACCACCCACTTGGGGCATGGCGCGACCTTCGTCTGGATCGACGTCGCAGCGCGCGTCCTCGAAGCAGGCGGCGTAACCGTCGACTTGTGCCGGAACGTGACGGATGTGGACGACGACATCCTCGAGCAGGCCCGCAAGCGGGGTGTGGACTATCGGGTCCTCGGTGCCGAACAGACCTTTCGCTTCGAGGAGGACATGCGTGCCCTGCACTGCCGGCGCCCGACGTTCGAGCCGCGCTCCCGGGACTTCATCGAGGAGGTCGTCGCCCTGACGCGCGGCTTGCTCGCGGTGGGAGCTGCCTACGAGCGCGAGGGCAACGTCTTCTTCAAGGGAAGCGCCGTCGAGCCCCATCTGGGCGACCTGACTCGCGACGAGGCGATCGTCCTGGCAGCCGAACGAGGAGGCAGACCCGACGACCCGCTCAAGGACGATCCCCTCGACGTTCCGCTTTGGCAGAAGTCGATGCCCGACGAGCCCGCATGGGCTTCCCCATGGGGCGACGGCCGTCCCGGGTGGCACGCGGAGTGCTCCGCCATGGCGATGTCGCTCCTCGGCACATCCATCGACGTGCACGGCGGGGGGAAGGATCTGGCGTTCCCCCACCACGCCTACGAATCCGCCCAGTCGGAGCTGCTCACGGGGGTTGCCCCCTTCGCCCGTGCCTGGATGCATGTCGGCACTGTCTTCTACGAGGGCGAGAAGATGAGCAAGTCCCTCGGGAACCTCGTGTACGTCGCCGACCTCGTGGAGCGCTGGGATCCTGCCGCGATTCGCCTCCTTCTCATCGACAGGCCCTGGTACGAGGATTGGGCGTACGAGGAGGGTCTTCTCACGGCCGCGTCCGACCGCTTGGAACGGCTCTGGAGCCAGGCGGGCAAGGCGAGCGCAGGAGGAGCTCCGCTCCGGCGTCTCGGTGGCTTGCTGGGCCTTCTCTGGCCACCCGGGACCGAAGCTTCCGGACACGCGGACCCGAAAGGAGGTGTCAGCGGGCGCGCCGGCTCTCGTAGGCGGCGATTCGGTCCTCGTACCGGAGCGTGAGATCGATCTGGTCCTGGCCCTTGAGGAGGCGCTCGCGGTGGAACTCGTCCAAGTCAAAAGTCCAGCGATCGTCCCCTGCCCGGATCTCGCACGTCTCGAGGTCGACCGTGATCTCGGACTCGGGGTTCTGAGTGCTTCGGGACAGCAGCTCCGAGACGACGGCTTCGTCGAGGACGACGGTCACGATGCCGACGTTCACGCAGTTGTTCCGGAAGATGTCAGCGAAGGACGGAGCGATGATGACTCTGATCCCGTAGTCCTCGAGGGCCCACGGGGCGTGCTCCCGCGACGACCCGCACCCGAAGTTGCGCCCAGCGACCAGGATGCGCGCCCCCTCGTAACGCTCGTCGTTAAGCACGAAATCGGGCTCCCGCCTGAGCGAATCGAAGAGGAACTGCCCGTAGCCCGTTCGCTCGACCCGCTTCATGTACTGGGCGGGGATGATCTGATCCGTGTCGACGTCGCTGCGGTCGAGCGGTATCGCCTTGGACGTAAGCGCCCGGAATGCCTCCATGACCATCGTCTCCTCCGAAGTCCCGTCCTCTAGATCTCGCGTACGTCAGCGAAGTGACCGTTGACGGCCGCCGCCGCGGCCATCGCCGGACTCACGAGGTGCGTCCGGCCGCCAGGCCCCTGGCGACCCTGGAAGTTCCTGTTGCTCGTCGAGGCGCAGCGCTGCCCGGGCTCTAGCACGTCGTCGTTCATCGCGAGACACATCGAGCAGCCCGCGTCCCTCCACTCGAAGCCAGCCTCGATGAACACGTCCGCAAGGCCCTCCTTCTCCGCCTGGGCTTTGATGAGCCCCGATCCCGGTACGACGAGCGCGCGCACTCCGGAGGCGACGTGCCGCCCTCGGGCAACCGCTGCCGCTGCACGCAGGTCCTCGATCCGCGAGTTCGTGCACGACCCGATGAAGACCACGTCCACCGGGATCTCGGTGATCGGTACGTCGGGTTCGAGCGCCATGTACTCGAGAGCGCGACGCGCAGCCGCGGCGACGGAATCGTCCGGCATCGAGTCGGGATTCGGCACGGCGCTGTCGACAGAGACCGACTGCGCCGGTGTCGTGCCCCACGTGACGCGCGGGGCGATCGTCGTCGCGTCGAGGCGAAACGTGGAGTCGAACGTCGCGTCGGGGTCGGTCACAACCGACCGCCACCGTGCCACGGCCTCGTCCCAACCGCTGCCCGTCGGGGCGTAGGGCCGGCCCTCGAGATACTCGAAGGTGACGTCGTCGGGGGGAACAAGCCCTGCTCGCGCCCCGAACTCGATGGTCATGTTGCAGACGGTCATCCGCCCTTCCATCGACATGTTCGCGAAGGTCGTGCCCCGATACTCGACGGCGTGGCCCGTCCCGCCATCGACACCGGCCTCGGCGATGATCTGGAGGATCACGTCCTTGGGAGTCACGCCGCGCGAAAGGTCCCCGTCCACCTCCACTGCCATCGTCTTCGGGCGGCGCTGCTGCAGCGTCTGTGTGGCGAGCACGTGTTCGACCTCGGACGTTCCGATCCCGAATGCCAGCGCGCCGAAGGCGCCGTGCGTCGACGTGTGGCTGTCGCCACACACGATCACCATTCCGGGTTGGGTCAGTCCCTGCTCCGGACCGATTACGTGCACGATCCCCTGACGCTCGTCGACGATGTCGAAATGGAGGATCCCGTGCTCCTGGGCGTTGCGGCGCAGGGTCTCGATCTGCTTCTGCGAGATCGGGTCCTTCGCAGGAAGGTGACGGTTGTGCGTGGGGACGTTGTGATCGGGAACTGCGACCGTGAGGTCGGGACGCCTGACCGAACGTCCGGCAACACGCAAAGCCTCGAATGCCTGGGGAGACGTCACCTCGTGGGCCAGGTGCAGGTCGACGTAGAGGAGGTCTGGTTCACCCGGTGCAGAGTGGACGACATGCTCGTCCCAGATCTTCTCCACGATGGTTCGGGATCCTGTGTCAGTCACGTGAGCATCTCTCGTCTCTGGTCTCTCGGTGTGTGCGGACGGCTCGTGTCGACCTCCGCCGGTGCCAGTTCCTTGTCAGGGTCCTTGATGGCCGGCTCCCGGATCCAGCTAGGGTGCAGGCAGGCGTCGCACATGCTCCCAACACCGGGCTGAGTCCCGCCAGATGCACGTGTGGGACATGTGCCTGCGCCCACGGTAGCCCGAAGGGATGACGGGTCGTCCTGTATTACTCGATTGCCCGCTGAGACCGCATAGGGGGACTTCGCCGATGGAGAGCTGGAACCTGGCCGATGCGCTGGACATAGCGAGTGGGATGAGAGCCGATCAGCCTGCCCTCGTCCAGGGCGATGCCACGATCTCGTGGGCCGAGCTCGACAGGCGCGCGTCCAACGTCGCCGCCTGGATGCTCGACGTCGGGGCCTCCCACCAAGGCAAGGTGGCGATCTACACGTACAACCACCCCGCGTACGTGGAGAGTCTGGTCGCAGCTCTCAAGGCCTCCTTGGTGCCGGTGAACGTGAACTACCGATACCGCGAGGAGGAGCTCGGCTACCTCCTCGACAATTCCGACGCCGAGATCGT
>QWHP01000320.1 GCA_021404985.1 Actinobacteria bacterium ATB1 | reverse complement strand
TGCGCTGGCACGAACGCTGGCCGCTCCGTCCCTTCTGGCTCTCCGCGCCAGCCGACGACGAGGAACGCAGGGCGGCCCTCGGCACCATGCGATATCGCCGTGTGAGCGACGACCGTCTCACCGTCGTCGAGGAGACCCGGGACGATTCTGCGGTTCGCTTCGCTATCCGGGCAGGTGTGCCGCTGGTGCCTCCGCCCGGTGGTCGGATCTGGCTGGCGTGGCTGTCGGGCCGGGAGGCGATGAGCGATTTCGCCTGGACGGCCGGTGACAGGGCGCTGTCGACGGTCTTCACGTTGGAGCTCGAATCAGGAGCCGCTTGGTCGGCCTGGCAGGTGTGCGGTGTGGGTGACCCGGCGGCTGCCGGCGACCTGATGGCGGGCCGGATCAGTCCGGAGGACGAGCTGGATCGCCATTTTCGGGCGTGGCGCGGACGCCACGTCTCTGCCGCCGTGCCCGGCATCGACCACCTCGACCGTGAGGTCGAGTGGGCGGGTATGGGTCTGCGCCAGGCATGCGTGCACGACTCGACGATCGGCACCTTCGTAGATCCCGGCGGCAGATATGCAGCTCCGGTCGGCTTTGCCGTGGCGCGCGACGTCGCTCTGTGCGGTATCGCGTCCGTCTACACGTCTCCGGAGATCGCCCGCAGCACACTTCTCTCGCTGGCCCGGATGAGCGACTCGGACGGAGAGATCCCCTGGGCGACGTTCGGGGCGGGGCTCCGACACGATCTCCTGCACCGGCCTGCCGACTTCGATCTCTGGGTCCTCTGGCTCGCTCTCGAGTACCTGGCCGGAACCGGTGACATCGACGTCCTCGACGAACCTGTCGAGTGCTGGCCGCAGAGGTCGGTCCTCGAGCTCTGGCCGGAACGATTCGGGCACACGCGGGCGGGCCCGGAGCGCAGCCTGGGTGACCAGCTCGCCGTCCAGGTCGTCCATCTCGCCGAGCAGGTGGGCGTCGGGCCCACCGGCCTGATACGTGCGGGTGTCGATCCCGACACGGCGTTCCTCGCCCCCGACGTGGATTCGGCGTCCGTGGAGTCCGTCCCGGTCACTGCTCAGGCGCGCTGGGTGCTTCCCCGCATCGCCGCCTGGTTCGACCGCGTGGGTGAGCACGGGGCGGCGAAGGAGGCACTCGAGCTCTCGGACCGCCTCGCGGTTCCCCTCCGGCGCGCGGCGTCGGACGGACACTGGCCGGAGACCCTGGTCGCGGGCCATCCGGTGGAGCGGCGCACGAACCTGGCCGCGCAGCTCTGGCCGGTCATCGCCGGGGTCGCGCCCGAAACAGCCGAGTCGCTGCTCGCGGTGATCTCGGCGACGCTACGGCCCGACTCGCCGCTCGGATGCCGCAACGGTCCTGCGCAGACGACCCTCGACCCCGTTGTAAGGCCTGACCATTCGGCTCTCCTAGTCTGGGCAGCGGCACGCCACGAGCCCGAGCTGGCACGCGAGGAGCTCGGCTGCATGCGCCTGTCCGCCCACTCTGTTGCCTACCCGAAGCAGTGGATCGGGACGTTCTGCGGAGCCGATGCCTGGCAGGCGCCCGAGGCAGCCGAGCCCGGGTGCCCACCGGCGGGCACGGACGACGACGACGCGATCGCGACGGGACCCGGAGGTGACGCCAAGCACCCGGCATCCCTGATCCTTGCGACGGTGCGGCTCTTCGGGATCGAGCCGGGTCCGGACGGGCATCTGCGCGTGGCACCTTCGCGGGCGGCGGGCGGGTGCAGGTTGAGGACACCCGTCGTCGAGATCGACGTCTCGGAGTCGGGCAGGCGCTTCGACGGCCGCTATCGCGTCGAGGTCGCAACGGAAGTCGTCGTCGGTGAGGCAGCGCGGACCTTCGCTGCAGGCTGGAACCAGCTCTGATCACTTGCCCGGCCGGGTGGTGCTCTCATCCGCGAGGGGCTCCGGGGTGAAGACGGCCGTCGATGCCGTGAAGCCGTGCAGGACGTTCCGCCCTCCGACTGGACCGATCTCTCCCGCGCAGAAGAAGCTTGCGACGGCGATTTCGGGATGCGTCTGCTCGAGCACCGAGATGTCGTGATCCGGTGCACCGAAGAGGCCTCGGCCCCGTCCGTTGCAGGTGAAGAGGAGTGCATCTTCAGGCCTGCCGCCCGCAGACAGGGTGCCGGGTTCGAGCAGCCGGCGCAGGTCCTCGTCGGCGCTGCCGGCATCCCGGAGGTGGAACTGCACCGTTGTCCCGACGGGGATGACGTCGCCGATGGCGATGGCGCCGTTCTCCTGGTCGATGCCGAGCAGGTCACGGACCCGGAAGTCTCCCTGGCCGAAGTCGGGCCGCGACTCGTCGATGACGACCCCGACCTGCAGGCCGCGCTGGGCGAGCTGCCGGCCCGAATCGTCAAGGGAGCGGAGGGTGTCTATGAGCCTCTCGAGTGTCGGCTTCCCGGCGAGTTCGACGATCTGGTTCGACTCGGCGGCAGTGACGATCAGTGGCGATCCGATCGGGCGGCACCCCTGCGAGACCACGGTGTCGATTCGAACCGGTCCGTCGAGGCGCAGGACTACAGCGCCCCGGTCGAAGATGTCCCCGTCGACGCAGAGCCGTGTCGTGCCTGGACTTGTGCCCCCGGAGGCGAGCCCTCCGATGCAGGAAGGTTCCCGCCCGGAGGAAGTCCCGTCAGCCCCCTTTGCCGCCAGCCATTTCAGCCAGGCGCCGGTGGGAAACGAGAACGGGTCCGCCAGCACGACGAGGCCCCGCAGTGCCGGCCTGGATCGCGGGCTCTCCCGGGAACAAGGGCTCACCGTCGCCGGACTCGCCCCCGAACGTGACGTGGGATGCCACCACTTCGATGCCGGGCAACCTGGCAGTCCAGATCGCAACGGCAGGGGCGTGCTCGATCTCGTGGCCTCTGGCGATCACTCCGGCAGCATCACAGCCGATCAGAGTGCGGGCTCCGAGGGCGGCGCGCGCGGCCATGATGTGTCGTGCAGGGTCGTCGAGCAACGCGGACACGAAGACGACGGCGAGGTCCACGCCGCCCCCCAAGCATCCTGCGACCTCGGTCGCGACGCGATCCGTGTCCGCCGGATCGTCGGGATCGAGCACCAGTTCGGCCGCGAACGCCATCCCGTCTCGGGGCTGGGCGTCGGAAGTCGACATTGATCGAGCCTAACGAAGCCAGGGTCGGGATTCGCGTGCTGCACGGGGCGGAGCCCTGCACGGGTCCAGCGCTCCTGCCACCCGCCTGGATGGGAGGAACCTGCCCATCGGGAGGCGAAGGAATCGGTCACGACAGGCGATTTGTCGCGTGTGTCACACACGGCCCCGGCGGATCGATCGTCAAGGCGCGTTCAGAGGCGGTTTTCCCTTGACCCAGTATCAGCAGGACCATCCCCAAGCGGGGCAGGAGCCTCAGGCATCTGCGCGTGAGGCGGGGTGGACTCGTCCGGCCGGATACCGGCCCGCGTCGCGCCTCGGAGCTCTCCCGGCGGGGTACGAGAGACTGGTCCAGTACGGCGGATCCGACCTGCTCGTGTCGGTCGGAACTCCCCCACGAATCCGCATCGACGGGACGCTCCGGGTGTTGCGGGAGGAACCCGTCACCCTCGAGGAGTCGAGCGCCTACGTCCGCGAGCTCCTCGATGACGAACGGGTTGCGGTGCTGCAGCAGTACCGCAGCGTCGACTTCGCGTTCACGGGTGTCGGTGGGGCGCGTTTCCGCGGAAACGTCTACTACTCGAAGGGAGCGTTCTCGATCGCGCTGCGCCATCTGCCGGGGGCGATTCCCACCCCCGAGGCCCTCGGGCTGCCCCCTGCGATCGTTCGGATGGCGGAGAGGCGGAGCGGCCTCATCCTCGTGACGGGGCCGACGGGTTCCGGGAAGTCCACGACCATCGCCTCCCTTCTCGAGCGCATCAACCTGACCCGTGCCTGCCACATCGTCACGATCGAGGACCCGATCGAGTTCCGTTTCCACCACAAGATGGCGATGGTCGATCAGCGTGAGATCGGCTGGGATGCCCTCACGTTCGCAGACGGCCTCCGTTCCGTCCTCCGGGAGGACCCCGACGTCGTCCTCGTGGGAGAGATGCGCGATCTCGATTCCACTTCGAGCACGATAACGGTCGCCGAGACCGGCCACCTCGTGTTCGGCACGCTCCACACGAACGACGCACCGACGGCGGTTGATCGGATCATCGACGTGTTCCCCACGGAGCAGCAGCACCAGATCCGCATCCAGTTGGCCGCGTCACTCCTCGGGGTTGTCCATCAGAGGCTCTATCCGAGGCCCGAAGGAGGCCGTGTCGCCGCCTTCGAGGTCCTCGTCGCAACCGAGACCGTGCGGAGGATGATCCGCGAGGGCAAGACCGAGCAGTTGAAGGCGGTGATGAAGACGGACGTCAGCGAGGGCATGCTCACCCTCGACCAGAGTCTCGCCCATCTCGGTTTCACGCCCGACGGCCGGCCTGTGCAGCTCCCTCCGGACCTCGATCTCGCGGGTGGGAGCAACGGACCGGCGAACCCGGGCGGGAACGGGTCGCATGCGTGACGGGCACCGGCCGTCGCAGGAGTGGATCCCGGCTTGAAGGAATACTAAGAAGAGGGCACCCGTGGCCGGTGTCGCCGCATCTCCCGAGAGGTTGAGAGCATGTCCCAACAGGGTTTCGAAGCAGGGAACGCACAGGGTGTGGCCTACGTTCCCCAGGAGCCGGGCGTCGACGTGATCGTCCCCCAGCAGCCCGCGCAGCAGGCGTACCAGGAGTACCAGCTTCCCGAGGTGCATCTGGGCGAACCGCATCACGGGGCGAGCGAGGTGACTCTTCCCACCGACTCGTTCATCGCTCCGATGTTGCGCGTCATGGTGCAACACAACGCCTCCGACCTGCACTTGACCGTAGGCACGCCTCCACGGGTCCGTCTCGACGGACAGCTCAGGCCGTTGCGCGAGCAGCCTTGCGGGGTGGACGAGCTCGAACGCGGGATAACCGAGCTGCTCGACGCGTCCAAGCGAGTCGAGTTCGAGGAGTTCCGCAGGTACGACTTCTCCTTCGGCCACGAGGGGAGCCGCTTCCGCGGAAACGTGTTCTACGCGAAGAACCATCCGGCGATCGCGCTCCGGTATCTCGCCGGGATGATCCCGACTCCGGAGTCGCTCGGCCTGCCGCCGTCGGTGATCCAACTCGCCGACCGCCCACACGGCCTCGTCCTCGTCACGGGACCGACCGGTTCGGGCAAGTCGACCACGATCGCATCGCTCATCGATCGGATCAACCAGGCTCGCCTCTGCCACATAATCACGCTCGAGGATCCGATCGAGTACGAGTTCACGCACGCGCAGGCGATCGTCAACCAGCGCGAGATCGGCGTGGACGCGATGAGCTTCGCCGACGCGCTGCGCAGCGCCCTGCGAGAGGACCCCGACGTCGTTCTCGTCGGCGAGATGCGTGACCTCGAGTCGATCGCTTCGGCGCTCACCATCGCCGAGACCGGCCACCTCGTGTTCGCCACGTTGCACACGAACGACGCACCCCAGACGATCGACCGCATCATCGACATGTTCCCAGCGGAGCAGCAGCGCCAGATCCGCGCCCAGCTCTCCGCCGCTCTCCTCGCCGTCGTCCACCAGCGCCTCATCCCGCGCCGCGACGGTGGTCGTGTCGCCGCCTTCGAGGTCATGATCGCCACGGAGCCGGTCCGGAACCTCGTCCGTGAGGGTAAGACGAACCAGCTCAAGAACGTGATCAGCCAGTCTGCGCAGGACGGCATGATCAGTCTCGAGAGCTACATCCAGCACCTGCAGAGCAGCGGCCTGATCTAGGGAAGGTGTCGCCGGTCCTGCGCGGGTTTGGGGCACATTGGCGTCATGGCCGTAGCGAGTGAGGACGCGGTGATCAGAGTCCTGCGTGATGCCGGCGCGAAGTTCGCCCTCGTCTTCGGAAGCCGTGCAGATCCTGACAGCGACGTGCCGCCGGACAGCGACCTCGACGTGGCGGCCTTCTGGGGTTCTCGTGACGCACCGGCCAGGTGGGACGTCGACGTCCCGGGTGGCGTGGATCTCGTCGTGCTCGACGGCGCACCGCTCTGGCTCACGGGTCGGGCGGCGATGCATAGGAGACTTCTATTCGACGACGACCCCCCGGCCCGGGTCGCCTGGCAGGCGGATACGCGGCTCTTCTACCTCGACGAGCTGCCCGGTCTCAGGCGCCGGCAGAGGGAGTGGCTCGAGGTGATCTCGCGTGGTGGATGAAGAGCGGGTCACGCGTCTCCTCGACCGCATCCTGGGTGACGTCGCCAAGTCGTGGACCGCGAAGTCGGGCGGCGCCTCACCCGAGCGGTGGGCTTCCGGAACGTGCTCGTCCAAGAGTACGTGGACGTGGATGACCGGATCGTCGTCGAGAACCTCGGTCGGCTCGCCGACCTCGAGGACTTCGTGGCCGGTGTCGCGGCGTGGCTGCGTGACCGTGCGTCGGAGGACTGACCGGGGTCGCCCGGGGGTCAGGCGATGCGTGAGCGGAATATCATCTGATGTCAGGAGGTGGCGCAGTGGTGGATGTCCTGGTTCGTGACATACCCGACGAGGTGTTGGGAGCCATCGACCGCCAAGCCAAGCGGCTTGGGCTTTCCCGAAACGAGTTCCTCCGTCGCAAGCTGATCGGAAGCGCCGGTGCCGTCCAGGCCGGCGTGGGGATAGGAGACCTGCGGCGGTTCGGGGAATCCTTCCCGGACCTGGCGGACGCGCAGGTCATGCGGGACGCGTGGCAGTGACCGACTGGCGGACGGCTCTTCTCGCCGGATACGAACGTCTCGACCGCCTGCCCGTGACCTGAACCCTCAAGCCGTCCCGACGAGAGACATCGCGGGTGATCCCGCGGAATCGCGCGTCCCCACCCGACGGATCTCCTGAATGATCGGGACTCGCCGATCTCCAGGATTTCGTGGCCGGTGTCCGGTGTCGCGACCTGGCTGCGTGACCGTGCGTCGGAGGACTGAGCGGGGTCGCCCGGGGGTCAGTCCGCGGCGAAGCTCATGACCTGCTGGAACGAGGCGCGGTTCTGCCAGCGCATCGACGGTTCCCACATGAGCGGGATGAAGCGGATGCGTTCCTCGAGGACCCATTTCGTCCAGAGATCCGGGAAGGGCGCCAGGAGCGGGAGCTGCTGCCGTCTCACCTGCCGTGCCGCCGAGTCGAGGAGGGCCCAGAGCTCGTCCCGGCAGACTGTGATGTCGCCCCCGCCGCACATTCCGCCCGTCCCGTCGAGGATCCGCTGGAGGTCGACAGCAGCGTACGAGAGCGGTCCCGAGCCGAAAGCGCTGCCTTGCATGTTGGGCAGGTTCTCGCCTGGCAGGGGCAGCCCTCCGCCGCCTGCGAGCCGTGCGAGCGTGTTGTCGGCGAGTGG
>QWHP01000319.1 GCA_021404985.1 Actinobacteria bacterium ATB1 | reverse complement strand
TGCTCGTTCAGGATGCCGAGCAGCAAGTTCACGTCATTGATCGTCGGTGTCGTGTTGCCGGCCTCCATGAAGGTCGGGCCGGGTGTCCCTCCCGCCGAGTCCGGACCGAGCTTGATCCGCTTCGTCTGCGGGTCGAGGCGGATGTAGGTACCGGTACCGGCGCCGATCGAGGTGATCCCGAGCATCGGAACGTTCACGTACATGTCCTGAAAACCGGGCTCACGGTCGATCGGCAGGACCCCAGCGGTGATCGCGCCGGCGTCGAAGGACGTGCCCCCGACGTCGGAGCAGACGATGTTCTCCTCACCGATCACGCTCGACAGGTACTTGGCGCCCATGAGGCCCCCAACCGGCCCGGACATCGCCGTCTCGAACAGACGCGGATAGCGGATGTTCGTCACACCGCCGTAGCCGAGGACCGTCTTCAGGCTGTGGCCGTAGCCGATGCCCGTCAGCTTCTCCTCGATCTTGAAGAGCTGTCCCCGGGCGGTGCTGGACGCGTAGGCCTGGATCACCGTCGCGTTCGCCCGCGACACCTCGCGTGCCGTCGGTGCCACCTGGCTCGAGAGCTCGAGGGGTACCTGGCGTCCCACCTCGTCCATGATGCGCCGCGCGATCGTCGCAGCACGGTCCTCGTGCATCGGGTTCACGAACGAGTGGAGGAACACGACTGCGAGCGCCTCGCACTCCTCGTCGACGAGGAGCTCGCGCACTGCCTGCTCGACCTCGTGCTCGTAGATCGGGATGACGGGCTGCCCGAACATGTCGATGCGCTCGGTCACTCCCCTCGCGAGCTTGCGCGGCACCAGCGGGATGCGGTGCTTGCGGTACTGCATGTGGGTGATCTCGGACCATTGCGCCCCGATGAAGGTCTGCGAGCCCCGACCCTGGGCGATGATGTCCTCGAAGCCACGCGTGACGATCAGTCCGGTCCGCAGGCCGGACATGTTGATCACTGTGTTGAGCATCGAGGTGCCCGTGTAGATGGCGGTCTCGATGCGCTCCCCGAAACGCTTGCCTTCACGTTGCGGGTCGATCCCCATGTACTCGAGTGCCTCTTCGAGCGACTCCATGTAGCCGATGCTCTCGTCGGCGGGTGAAGTCGGGGCCTTGCCGATGACGCTGTGGCCGTCCTCGTCGACGACGATGACGTCCGTCATCGTTCCGCCGGCGTCGCATGCCACGAAGTATCGATCCATTCGCAGGTCCTACCTTTCCGACGAGCTCGAGACTTCCGGAATCTCCGGGCCTTCGCTATCCGGGTCTTCCGAGACCCCCACTGACGACTTTCCTGCCGGCCTTCCGATGAGACGGCGCCAGAGTTTGCGCATCCAGGACTTGAACGCCTTCCAGAGGAGCTGGAACGCTCGGATGGCCTCCGCCTCTTCGGGCCCGTGAGCCTGCCCAGCCGCTGCTGCGGTCGCACCGGCGGCACCGTCCGTACCCGACTCGACCCCTGCATCCAACAAGGCCGCCGCCTCGAGCCGGCGCTTCGTCGACTCAGCGAACTGCTCGAAGAGCTGCTCCGAAACTCCCTGGATCATGCCCCTGCCCATCTGCACGACCCGGCCCGTGAGGTCGACGCCGCCTTCAGCGATGATTTCGGTGCAGTCACCCGAGATCGCGACCACCTGGCTGGAAAGCGTGCCCTTGGCCGTCCCACCGCTCGCTTCGCGGCCCTGCGCGAGGACCCTCACCACGTGGGCCTCCTCGTCGATTTCGGAGTATTCGACGCGACCCTTGTACTTGGCTGTCACCGCACCGAGTTTGACCTTCACGGTGCCGATGAAGGTCCGGTCGTCGACGACCTCGTCGAGGCTCGCGCCGGGCATGCAGGTGACCAGTTGCGTCGGGTCCTTGACGAAGGGCCAGACGACGTCGATCGGTGCTTCGACGCGGAACCGCTCCCTGATCTCGATCGCCACGCGGACGCTCCTCCTCGCTTGAATGATCCTACCATCCCAAGGGAGAGTCTAACCATTTAGTAGCAACATGCAACCAGATGGCTAGTAGCTCGTGGGGGAAGCCTAGCCCCGGGCCAGAGGGCCGAGAACGGCCTCCGTGTCGCTGCCGAGCTCGGGTGCCCGTTCGACCACGGGACGCGCCCGTGGACGGCTTACCTCGGCGTTCGAGCGCCGATTGCCGAATCCGAGCGTCATATGCGTCGTCGGAACAAGGACGGACGCCGCGACACCATGCAGCGAGACGTCCACGAGGCCGGCACACCCGCCCACCCACATCCCAAGTGCAGCGAGTGCTGCATGCAGACCGGCCAGGGGATCGGCGATCGCGTCACCGCAGAAGACCGTGCGTCCTCCCGGACCGGCTGCAACGAGACCTGCAGACGCTGCTGCATCGTCACCGAACGCCACGGCATTGCTCAGCGGACCCCTCCGCCCGAATCCGGTCACGGAAACCCAGACGACGGGCCCCCGCCCCGGCCGGTTCAGGAAGGTCTCGGCCCCCAGACCGAGCTGGCCCAAGGCACGGGGTCTCGAGGACTCGATGACGACGTCCACCCCGGCTATGAACTCCCTCAGACGCTCCACATCGTCGGAGTTCGAGAAGTCGACCGCGATGCTCCGGTGGCCCCCGTGCATCAGGTCGAAGAAGTCGCGGGGTCCGAGCCGGGCGCCGTCCGGCCGATGGATCGACTCGATCTTCACGATCTCGAATCCGGCGATGCCGAGAAGGTTGGCGCACAGAGGGCCGGCCCACATGGACGAGAAGTCGGCAACCACGCCGGGCACATCGACAGGACCGACACCGAGGTCGGAGTCGATGCGGGCGTCGGCGTCGGAGTCGATGTGGGCGTCGGCATCTCGAACGGGCTCGATGTGCCATGGGGGGGACCCTTCGGCCCGGGGCGCGGCGGGCGACGAGGGGATGGCCGCGACGGGGATGCCGAGCAGGCGGGCACGCTCGACGAGCGAGGCCGCGGGCCGCCCGGCACACTCTCGCATCACGACTTCCCAGGTGCCGGTCGTGTCATCTGTCCCACCGAGCTCGTGCGGCAGGATCTCGAGCCAGGCGGGGACGGCTGCGAAATCCTCGGGACGGGGAAGGTTGACGGCGAGGAGGCCGTCCTCTGCCGGAACCAGACGGCAGGTGCCTCCCGCAGAGACGTCACCTCTGCGCGTGAGACCGGCGGCTGCCGCGCGTTCACCGAGGAGTGCCGCCCCGTCCATCGCCACCGTCGCTGCCCCTGGGATCAGGGTCGTGAGCAGTTCGATCGCCAGTGCCGCACCCCGGGCTGCGCTTGCAGGCTCGCCTGGCGCGAGAAGTGGAGCACCGTCCGGTATCCCCGTCAGTTCCATCGCCCCGCTCTCCGCCCAGTCCGTCGCAGGGTCCGCGGCGGTCCGGCCGGCTGAGACCTGGACCTGTCGCCCACCTCTCCCGACCGGCGCTTCCAGGCACACCCCGTCCGATGCCGGGTCCTCCTCTGCATGGGCGCCGAGCTGCGTGAGCAGTCGGGTCGCCCATCCCTGTGCCGGTCGAAGCCCGCCGCTCCCGCCGGAACGCACGATCCAGCCCGCCAGTGGAAGGCGCGCCGGATCCTGGCGCGGGATTGCGCCCGGCGAGTCAGCGTGGGTCACAACGCCCTCCCCCGTCCGAAGTCGGTCGCCGGCCCCGTGGCGCGCCGATCCGCATCCCACGCACAAATCCACGCGCCAAACCCCCCGCCCGCGACCCATGGCGCGCCGATTCCCACCCCACGGACAAATCCACGCGCCAAACCCGCCACCGGCCCATGGCGCGCCGACTTGCACCCCGGAAACAAATCCACGCGCCAAACCCCCGCCGGTCGACCGCTGCCCCCCACCACCGGAGCCATGGCGCGCCGATTCCCACCCCACGGACAAATCCACGCGCCAAACCCGCCACCGGCCCATGGCGCG
>QWHP01000318.1 GCA_021404985.1 Actinobacteria bacterium ATB1 | reverse complement strand
CTGTCGGAGCTGGCTGTCGCGTGGGTCCTGTCGCATCCGGCGATCACGGGAGTAATCGTGGGGGCACGCCGGCCCGAACAGGTCGACGGGTGGATCGGTGCCGGGATCGTGGAACTCGGTGCCGGAATCGCGGGCGATCTCGTGCGGATGGCGGCCGGCCTCGTGAACGACCGGCCCGAAACCGACGAACCCGACGGAAAAACGGCCTGAACTCACCTTCTGAACAGCTCGATCGCAGGAATTCACCGCCCTTCGGAGGAAGTCTTTGTTCGGGCCCATTCGGGCGGACTGGGCAATGACTACGACACTCGAGGCCGAGGTACGCGAGCAGACGTTCCAGGATTTCTTCCTGGACACCGTCGAGGACGCCTACGCCTTCTGCATGGCAGGGGACCTGCCGCCCAGTCAGGTTCCCGGAACGATCGCCGCCGCCTACGCCACCTATGAGACCGCCTACAGGACCGAAAGCCCCCGCCGAACCCTCTTGTCCCTCCTTGCCCACGTCCGCAATGCACGCCTCGAGGCGATGCGCACGTCCGGATCTCCCGCAGCAAGACCCTCCGGTTCCGAGGCCCCGACCCTCGAGGGACGAGGGGCCCTCGGCTGGCTTCCCGAGAGCCAGAGCACAGTGCTCCAACTGTGCGACGGCCTGGGACACACGTACCAACAGGCGGCGGTGGTGCTGCGCTGTGGCGAGCTCGACGTCGCCGCTCTCCTGGAGTCCGCGCGGCACGAGGTCCGCGACGTGTCCCACGCCCTAGCCCTGTGGAACGGCGGCCGACCCGTCTGCAACACCCTCTCGTCCTGGATGTCGGAAGCGAGTCCCTTCGACACGGATCTCGTCGGACCGCTTCTCTCCCACGCTGGCATGTGCCGCATGTGCTCCTTCGTGGTCCAGCAGTCGATCGACCCTGTCTCCGAGCTCGCGAACCACCGACCGGACTCCCTTCCCCGCTCCGTCCGGTTCCGGATCATCGACGAGCTGTGCCGCAACGGCCTCATGCCCACGCCGACTGCGGGGGCTCACGGGGCACCCGCGGGGACTCGGGGCCGACACTGCAGTCGGCTTTCGGTCGGCCTTGGCGCCGCCGGTCTCTCGGCACTCGCTCTCGTCGTGCTCGTCGTCGCGGTACTCGTCGCAGCGCGTCCGGAGACGAACGATCCTGCGGCCGATTCGCGCGATCTCGCAGCTGCACGCGACGAAGGCGCCGCCGCGGACACCGGCGGCGGAACGGGGCAGCCCGAGGTGCCGGCCGGTCAGACCGTCGGCGCGACCCCGGTGCCGGAACAGGGGGTCGTTACAGCCCCTCAGACCGGATCGGGCGGGGACACAATGGCATCCACTGACAGCGGGGACCGACCGATCATGCCCGACCCCGTCGTCCGCTTCGACCAAGTCGACATCTCTGCGCGGGTGTCCAGCCCACGGGACAACCCCACCCGCACGTACAGCGTTTCCGTGGTCTGGTGGTCCAACGGCGAGAGCTGCGACGTGTCGCCGTCCTTCGGAGCACCGGTCTCCTCGTTCGAGGGAAGCGGCACGGCGGTCTTCGAGAACGTCCCGGCCGGCTCCCACTCCGTGTCGATCAAGTGCACCTCTGAAGGCCACGTCGCGATGACGACGGAGCCGATCGACCTGCCCTGATCGCTCGCCAGACCATACCTTTCCGGGCAGGCCCTACCCTGTGCCCATGTCGATGGGAGAGAGACCCGACGTCCCGACGGCCTCACGGCTCGATACCGCCCGCGCAATGGGAGGGCTTGCCCTGAGCCTCGGCACGGGAATGGTCCGCGGCATGGCGTCCTTCGCCCTTGCCGGACCACAGAACCCGAAGTGGTCGGCGAGCCGTCAGGCAATCCAGTCGACGATGAAGAGCTTCATGGGATTCGCGCAGGCTCTCCCCACGGATGAGCTCCGTTCCCTCGAGATGGCGTTGGACGGCGCTGCTGGCTGGGTCTTCCCCCTCCCTTTCCTGCGGCGGGAGATGGAATGGCGCAAGGACGCCGTCGTGGGAGGAATACCCGGAGAGTGGATCCGGCCCAGCACGCCCCCCTTCCGGGGAACGATTCTCTACTTCCACGGCGGCGGATACCTGGCGACCGCACCCCTCATGTACGGGGCACTTGCCACGCAGCTCGCGCTGCAGACCCGAACGGAGGTCTTCCTCGCCGACTACAGGCTTGCACCGGAGTTCCCGTTCCCGGCCGCACTGCAGGACGCCCTCGACGTCTACAGGGCCGCGCTCGCACACGGGCACACCCCGGAGCGCATTCTCATCGCAGGGGACTCGGGAGGAGGTGGCCTGGCCGCTGCTCTCGCCGTGGCGATCCGCCAGCTCGATCTCCCCCCGCCTGCAGGCCTCATCCTGTTCTCGCCCGAGGTGGACCTCACGGCCTCGGGAGCGTCGCGCGAGACGAACCGGACGCGCGACATCCTGCCCGACCGCGTCGAGGTGGACGCCTATCTGCAGGGCGCCGACCCCATGGATCCACTCGCCTCACCCTTGTTCGCCGACATGACGGGCTTCCCCCCGATGTTCGTCGCTGTCGGGGAGGACGAGATGTTCCGGGACGAGATCCTCGACTTCGCTGATCGGGCTCGGGCGTACGGTGTGGACGTCTGGCTCGACGTCCAGCCGAACGTGTTCCACGTCTATCCGATTCTCCTCCCGCTCGCCGGGCAGTCGATGGCCACGTGGGCGAATGTGACGACCTTCGCGGAGAACCGACTCGGGGTGCTCCGGAGGAACGGGGCCGGCAGCGACACTGCCCACTACGACGCGATCGACACCGTCGTCCTCCCTTTCGCACCCACGCTCGGATCGCAGGCCGACTGACGGACCTTCAGGCGAGCTGCCGGTCGCATCCTTGCCGGAAGAAGTGCGATCCTTGTCGGTCAGGAGAGCAGGGCACCGCGCGAACACCGACAGGGGGAGACGTTGCCCCACTCCCTTGCACTTGCGTCCGCCGGCGGGTACGCCGGCGCGGCCCTCGTCGCGGCTGCGGGTGTCGCACTCGCCGTCACCCTGCTTCTCCGTTCCCGGGGGAGACGTCAGGCACCCGCCCGGTAAGTCAGGAGGCCTCATGCGGATTCGCGCCTGCGTACCCTGCTCGAGAAGTCGTCGGACGTTCTCTTCCGGGTACGACTTCGCCCCGACGCACAGCTCGAGTGTGTCAGCCCCCGACTCGCGTCCCTGTGGGGTCTCGAGCCCGACACCTTCGAGAGCACTCCCGACCGGATCCTGCACTGGGTTCACCCCGAGGACCGAGAGGTGGCCGCGAGCCTGGCCCTGCAACAGCCGGGGGCACAGCACGTGCCTCGTTCAGACTCGCGGCCGACGATGGCGAGTGCATCTGGGTCGACGTGACAGTGGTCCAGGAAACGGACACCCACGGGAGGGTGGTCGGACTCGATGGGCTCGAACGGGACGTCACTCACCGGGTGAGGGCGGAGTCGTCGCTTCAGGAGGTCTCCGAGGTCTGGCTACCAGGGAACCATGAGGGACGTCTCGGCAATCGTGGAACACCCGCCGGAGGACCACGGACGTCACCGTCTCGTGCGCATCGCCGAGTTGACCAGAGATGTCGGATACCGCTTGAGCCTCGCCCCCGAACCGACCCTCGAGTACGTCAGCCCCAACGTCTTCGATCTGCTCGGCGTTACGGCCGAGGAACTGCTGGGGGATCCTCGGCGCTGGCGTGAGCTCATCCTCGACGAAGACCGGCCCCACCTCACGTCAGCAGCGGCCCGCGCATTTCAGAGGTTCGGTAGACGGGACCTCTGCAGGCACATCGAAGGACATGTCCTCTGGGTGGACGCCAGACACGTGCTCGTCCGCAGCCCGACCGGTGACGTGATCGGAACGGAGTGGCTCGTGCGGGACGTGACAAACATGGTTCTCGCC
>QWHP01000317.1 GCA_021404985.1 Actinobacteria bacterium ATB1 | reverse complement strand
TTACCCGCAGCCGGGATGGGTGGAGCACGACGCGAACGAGATTTGGTCTGGAGTTCGCGATTGCGTCACCGAGGTCTGCCGCTCCGGCGCGGTGGATCCCTCGTCGGTCTGCGGGATCGGGATAACGAACCAGCGCGAGACGGTCGTCGCGTGGGACCGCAGGACCGGCGAGCCGCTCGCCCCGGCCATCGTCTGGCAGGACCGCCGCACTGCAAGCCGGTGCGTAGAGCTCCGTGAGGAAGGCACCGAGGAGGAGACCCGGCGCATCACAGGCCTTCGCTACGACCCGTACTTCAGCGCGACCAAGATGGAGTGGCTGATGCGATCCGGTGACCTCGCCGGAGTGGCCGGCGGTAATCTGGCGTTCGGGACGATCGACAGCTGGCTGACCTTCAAGCTCACCGGTGGCGCGTTCGTCACCGACGCCTCGAACGCGTCCCGTACCCTCCTCTTCGACCTCCGCGATGGCGACTGGTCCGATACCCAACTTGCCCGATTCGGGATTCCTCGGGGGTCTCTGCCTGAGGTGGTGGACAGCAGCGGGGTCGTCGCGGCGTCGGATGCGGGCGTGCTCGATGGTATCTCCGTGCCGGTGGCCGGTATGGGCGGAGACCAGCAGTGCGCCCTCTTCGGACAGGCGTGCACCTCGCCGGGCATGTCGAAGAACACCTACGGGACGGGCAGCTTCGTCCTCGTGAACACGGGGACCACCGTGCCCGACGGAGGCGACGAGCTCCTCTCGACGGTCGCATGGCGCCTCGCAGGTGAGACGACCTTCGCACTCGAAGGGTCGATCTTCGTGACCGGCGCTGCCATCCAGTGGCTGCGGGACCGGCTCGGCCTCATCGACGACGCGGCCGAGACCGGACCGATCGCCGAGTCCGTGCCCGATTCTGCCGGGGTGGTCTTCGTCCCCGCGTTCGCCGGCCTCGGCGCTCCCCACTGGGATCCATACGCCCGCGGCGGGGTCTTCGGACTCGCCAACGGTGCCACACGCGCCCATCTGGTACGCGCTGTGCTCGAGTCCATGACCTATCAGACGCGAGACGTCGTCGACGCCATGGCCACCGCCCTCGGCGAGGGTCCGTCCGAGCTCCGCGTCGACGGCGGGGCCGCAGTCATGGACCTGCTCTGCCAGGTCCAGTCGGACCAGCTCGGGATCCCTGTCCTGCGGCCGGTCAACACCGAGACGACGGCCCTCGGCGCCGCCTTCCTCGCGGGCCTCGCCACGGGACAGTGGAGCTCCCTCGACGAGATCGGGCGGACCTGGACTGCCGAGAGCCGATTCGAGCCGTCGTCCGACAGGCTGGCAGCGGACGCTGCCTTCGCAAGATGGCAGAACGCTCTCGGACGGGTGAGGGCGTTCGGCGAGGGCTGAACCGGCCATACATCGAGGCGTCGAGGCGCGACACGCCGTCCGATCTTCTCTGCGACGTCCTGACGGGCAACCGCCAGGTCCTCTGGGGAGACGGCCGCACCGAGCCCCACGCCTCGGGAACGGTCAGCCACATCTACCGGATGCCCGGCGTCTACCTGCTCGAGATCGCCGGTCAGCACAACCTCTTCTCGGCAACGTGGCGGCGAAGCGCTACGTCGAAGTTCACGTCATGCCATGAACCGTCCCCGGATGCGACGTGGGCAGCTCCGGCACTCCCCGTTGAGGTCCGGGCTGCCCACTTGCGCTGGGCTACAGGGTCTCAGGCAGCGGCGGTCGTCGCAGGCACCGGCCGGCCCTCGGCGAGGGCCACCTTGACGTCCGCCGCGTACAGGTTCGGTACGTACTCCTGCCCGGAGAGTGCGGCGATCCTCGACATGAGCTCGTCCGTGAGGGCCCGGCATGCCGCGTGACGGTCGTGCCAGCCCCGGTACCGTTCCACATCGATCGCCGGACCGTACTCGACGGTGACCGGGGCGAGCCGCGGGCGCTTCGAACCCTGCGGGAGGACCTTGTCGGTCCCGATCACGGCGGCGGGGATCAGAGGTGCACCCGTCTCGAGTGCGAGGCGCGCCGCGCCCGTCTTCCCACGGTACAGCCGCCCGTCGGGAGATCGCGTGCCCTCGGGGTAGATGCCGAAGATCTTGCCGTCCTCGAGGACCTCTCGGGCAGCGAGCAGGGCGCCGGCGCTTGCGTCGCCGCCGTCACGCTTGATGGGGATCTGTCCCGCTCCCTTGAAGAACCAACGCGTCTTCCAAGAGTCGAAGTACTCGGCCTTCGCCACGTGGGTGACCTTGCGCCACCGAACACCTACCGGGATGAACACCCAGTCCATAGCGCTCAGGTGGTTGGCGGCGACGATCGCGGCGCCCGTCCTCGGTATGTGATCCTGCCCCACGTACCGCGTCCTGTAAACGACGCGCAAGATCGGTGGCAGAATCACTTTGAGTATCCAGTACAACACTTCGAGTGGTGCTCCCGTTGTTCTGGCGACACGAACCGGGATGACGGCCGTGCGGTTGTGGTGTCGAGTAGACCCTTGGAGCCCCTCACAGGGTGATTGGTTACAGGCCCGGAGAGAAGTTTTCGTCCCAGAGATGAAGAAATCCCGATCAGAGGATCCGAACGCCCATCCGGTGGATATCGTGCAGAGAGCCGTGCAAGACCCGAACACGACAGTGAAGACAGTGGATGCCGCACCGCCGGCAGAGATGGCGGCGGCGAGGCACGACCCGGTAGAGGCGCGTCCGGTTGCCGATCCACCCGGACGGAGAGGCCGTCACGACGTCCCGGGGTCTGACCTGCGATGGGGATTCGAGCTCGGAGGCCCGACCGGGATCTGCGTCGTCCTCGTCCACGACCTCGGGACGACGCCCGTCGGGCTCGACGAGGTGGCCCGATCGGTCCACGAGGTCGACGTCTCCGTCCGCGTTCCCGTCCTGCCCGGCCACGAGGACTTCGCCCGCCCCAGGAACCTCAAGAGCCTCAACCCCCCGGAGTTGCTCGCGGCCGTCGACGAAGCCGTTGGTGCGGCCTCCCGCGACTTCGAATACGTCACACTCGCGGGCTTCGGACTCGGGGGAAGCCTCGCCCTCGCCGTGACCGCAGAGCTCGCACGAACCGACGATCCGCGTCGACGCGGCCCGGATGCGCTCGCTCTCGTCTCCACACCGTACGCCGCCTTCCGCCGCCGGCTCCCATTGGCCTGGCTGAGCAGGGCAGCCGTGAACTCGGCGCCCGGCCCCGCCCCTGACTGCAAGAAGCCGTCCGGGGACGAGATCCGTCTCGAAGCCTGGCCGGGAGAGCTCGCCGACCTCCCGGCAGACGTGGAGCGCCTGGGACGCGAGGCAGCCGGGGAGGTAACGGTCCCCGTGATCTGCTTCCACGCAAGGGAGGACCATGTCGTCCCCGCAGCAGACGCACGTCGCCTCGTGAGATCGCTGGGGTCGCCGGCATCCGAACTGGTGTGGCTCGAGCGATCCTTCCACCAGGCGTGGATCGACTACGACGCACGCCTCGTCGGGGAGCGGATCGCCCGCCTTGCGATGGCCATCGACAACCGGCAGATCACCGGCCAGATCACCGGCCAGATCGCCGGCAACGTTCCGGGCATCACAGCCCCTTCTTGACCGGCTAGTCAAGAAGCTCTTAGTCTCGACGCATGGACCGCCGCCTCACGCAGCGTGGCGCCGAGCGGCGCGAACAGCTTCTGCGTACTTCGGCTGCCCTCTTCGCTGCGCAGGGGTACCACGGCACGTCCGTGTCCGAGATCGTGTCGACGTGTGGGGTCGGAAAGGGTGTTTTCTACTGGTACTTCCCGTCCAAGGAGGCCCTCTTCTCGGCGATCCTGGACGAGGGCTTCCACGGGCTACGCCGCGCCCAGCAGAAGGCGATCGAAGGCGAAGACGACCCCGTGGAGAGGGTCGTGAAGGGAATCCGGGCGACGATCGAGTTCCTGGCCGGCAACGTCGACCTCTTCAGCCTGTTCGAGT
>QWHP01000316.1 GCA_021404985.1 Actinobacteria bacterium ATB1 | reverse complement strand
AGGGTTGCGGCGAGCTCGGGGTCCACCATCGCCGCCTGGGACGGATCGGGCTGTGCGTTGCCGAGCTTCGCAGCGATGTTCACGACGGCATGCGTCTCGAGCGTCTGGAGGTCGGCATCCTCCGGGGCTCCCGTGAAGAGGGCAAGCTGGTCTCGGGAGGTCTGCTCGCCCAGCTTCCACTTGTCCGTCATCGTGACGACGGCCGGCACCTGGGCACCCGCTTGACGCATTATCTCGACGACGGCGTCCACCTCGTCCTCGGGCACGCCGCCTGCAGTGAGCACGTTCACGCTCTGGCCTGCGAGCCGGCCCCCTACGAAGAACTTCGCCCCCTCGGTCCCGAACTTCTCCCAGAGTTCGAGGTCCTCCTGGACATCAGTCTTGGCGGCACGTTCGTCCCGGAACTTCTGGTTCAGCTCGTCGAGGAGCTGCTCCTGTCGCGTCACGATGGCGCGCTCCACCACCGTCGTCCCCATCACGATGCCGATCCCGAGTGCCAGGAACACGGCAATGAGGCTGACGATGTGGTAGCGGAAATCGATCACTGGACGTCTCGGCTCCTCGTAGGGGCTTCGGGGGGAACAAACTCAGAAAAGGCTCGTCAATTGAATCCAGATTCCCTTGAGAAACAGCTGAAAGGACTCCGAGATGCTGATGACCAGGAGCATCGTGAACAGCGCGGCAAGGATGAGGAGCACGACGTCGCGCTTTCGCAGCCGAACGCCATAGAGCTTGTTGACTCCCTTGGCGTCGACGAGGACCGGCCCCACCCTGAGGCGCGTCAGGAACGTGGACGCCATACCCGAACGGCCCTTGTCGAGGAACTCGACCATCGAGGCGTGCGTGCCCACGGCCACAATGAGCTCCGCCCCCTTCTCGTACGCGAGGAGCATCGCGATGTCCTCGCTCGTTCCCTTGGCCTGGAACGGCACGTATTCCAGACCTAGGTCCTCGAGGCGCCCCGCACCGGGTGCGCGGCCGTCCTCGTACGTGTGCACGATGAGCTCGGCCCCGCAGGTGATCGCCTGGTTCGAAACGGAGTCGAAGTCGCCGATGATGACGTCGGGGTCGTAGCCGAGCTCGAGCAGGGCGTCGGCCCCCCCGTCGACTCCGATGAGGATCGGTCTCACATCTCGGATGTAGGACGTGAGGGCCTGGAGGTCCTGACGGTAGTCGTAGCCGCGCACGACGACCATGACGTGCCTGCCCTCGAACTCGTGACGCGTCTCGGGGACACGCACACCCTCCAGAACGAGCTCTCGCTCCTCGCGCATGTACGCGAGCGTGTTCTCCGCGAACTTCTCGAGCTCCGAGCCGATCAGATGCTTGGCCTCCTCGAGGCGCGATTCGAGGGAGTCGAGCGTCTGGACATGTCCGTGCGCGACCGCCCTCCCCCCGACGAAGACGACCCCTCCGACGATGCGAACGTCCTGACCCTCCTCGATCGCCTCCATGACGCGAGATCCGCAGTCGTCGACGAGCGGAATCCCTGCCGCGGCGACGAGCAGAGGACCCATGTTCGGGTACCGGCCCGAGATCGACTGCGCCGCGTTCACGACGGCACCCACCTTCGCGCGTACGAGGCCTTCGGCGGACAGCCTGTCGATGTCCTCGTGGTCGATCACGGCGACCTCCCCCGGCCGCACCCGCATCAAGAGATCCTTCGTCCGGCTGTCCACCCGTGCCGGGGCCTCGTAGGGGACACCGAGATCCTCGGTCGAGTATGCGCTGCCGTGTGAGCCCCTACCCCTCGCCGAGTCCCGATCCCCGGCGTGGCTGGACCCGAGGCCGGTGGTGTCGTCGGTGAGCCAGCTTGTCATTGGATCGAGTTCCGGGGTCGGTTCCGCTTCACCACAGAGGCCAAGGCCAGCAGCTCCTCGGCATGTTGTCTGGCCCGGTCGCTCTCGGGGGAGCCCGAGAGCATCCGGCTCAGCTCGACGATACGCGCCGTGCCGTCGACGCGGTCCGCTGTTGCCGTCGCCGACTCCTTCCTCACCACGATGTGGTTGTCGGCGTATGCCGCGACCTGGGCAAGGTGAGTGACGCAGACGAGCTGGCGCCGGCCTGACTGGGCAGACAAGGCCGAGCCCACGGCGGTGGCGGCTTCACCACCGGTACCGGCATCCACCTCGTCGAAAACGATAGTGGGGGGCGCTGCGAGATCGGCAATCTCCGAGGCCAGGGCCAGCATCACCCGGGACAGCTCGCCACCCGAAGCCACCTTCCCGAGGGGACGGGGTTCGAGGTCGCGTGCCGCTCCGAACAGGAAGGTGACCTCGTCCCCACCGTGACGCTCGATCTGGCCGGCAGGACCTACAGCAACGGTCAACCTCGCCTCCGGAAGGGCGAGGTCCCCCAGACGTGCCGTGACACTCCGTCCGAGCCTCGCCGCCGCCCTGCGGCGTGCCACGCTCAGGCGCCCGGCCGCTAGGCGCAGCTCATCTTTCGCTTCGGCGAGTGCGGCCTTTGTCTCGTCCGCCCTCCGGTCTGCGCGTTCCAGATCGGCGAGTCGCGTCTCGGCCGACGATGCGAAATCGAGGACATCGGTGAGCTCCGGGCCGAATCTGCGGCACAGGTCGCGCAACGCGACGTAGCGATCCCGAACTGCCTCGAGCCTCTCGGGGTCGTCCACCACGGTGTCCAGGAAGGCTCGCAGGTCCTGCGACACGGCTTCGAGGTCGGCAAGCACTGAGACGAGAGGCGCTGCTCCTTCGGCGAGGCCGGTGTCTTCTGTCCGCTCCAGCCTGAGCGCCGCCCCGGCGATCTGGTCCCGTGCGGACTCGATCTCGCCCCGTGCTGTCACCACCTCCTCCCGCAACCGGCCGGCGTTCTGGAGGCGTTCGAGGACGGTACCGATGCTGTCCTCGTCGGCGCGGGGGCCGATCTCACGGATCTCGGCGAGCTGTCGGCGAAGAACGTCGACCTCTCGGGCCCTCGCCTCGGGATCAGCTCCGAGCTCATCGAGGTCTCGCGCGAGGTCTCGCGTGTGGTCCCACAGATCTTCGACGGCGCGCCGGGCTTTTTCGACCGACTCCCATGCGTACCTGTCCAGGGATTCCCGCTGGGATGCCGGACGTGTCAGCGACCGTGCGTGGTGCTGGCCGACGATCTCGATGAGCTCCTGCCCTATCTGCGCAAGCTGACCGACAGTGGCCATGCGTCCATTGATCCAGGCCCGCGAGGTTCCCTTCCGGATCCTCCTCGCTATCACGACCTCGTCCCCTTCGGGAATCCCGCTCTCGGCCAGTACGCCCCTCAACGACTCGGGGTGCACGAAGCAGGCCTCGACCTCGGCTTCCTCACGATCGGAGCGTATGGAGTCCGTGTCGGCTCTGGCGCCGGTCAGCAGCGACAGCGAGCCGACGATGATGCTCTTCCCCGCGCCGGTCTCGCCGGTGATCACGTTCAGGCCGGGTGCCAGCTCGAGTGCGACCTCGTCGACCACGCCGAGTCCGGCCGCATGAAGCTCAAGGAGCAGATCAACCTCCGATGTGCAGCGCACCATTCTACGGGGGCGGGAATTCCCCTGTGCGTCCATCGGGTGCCGGCTTCACGGCGTCAGACGTCGTACTCGCGAGCCGGATCCGTGAGCCTCCGCAGCCGTGACACGGGCGTGTCGCGCCCCCAAGACAGGAGGCGTGCGACCTTGTCGCTCACCGCCACCTCGACCAGTGCGCCCGAGGACAGCTCGGCGTTCCTGCTCCCGTCCACCATGAGGATTCCCGACCGGCCGAACACCAGCTCGACAGTGATCTGCACACCCGTGCCGAGGACGAACGACCTGTCCCAGAGGGTGTGCGGTGCCACAGGTGTCACCACCACGGCGGCGAGTTCCCGGCTCACCACCGGCCCCCGGGCAGAGAACGAATAACCGGTCGAGCCCGTGGGAGTGGCCAGGACCATGGCGTCGGCAAGCGAAGCTTGGGGGCACGTCCGTCGGGTCCCTTGGCGATCACTGCGTCGTTCAGGGCCAGGATCGTCTCCCCCTCGTAAGTGACGTCGAGCACGGAGAGGTCGACGAACTCGAGTCTCTCCTCGACCGCAGCAGCGACCAGGGCATCGATGTCGTCTGGCAGGACGGTCGTCAGGTAACCGAGCTCCCCTGCGTGAATCCCCACCATCGGCAGGTCTGGTACCTGCGCGAAGGCGTGAAGGAGAGAACCATCTCCCCCTACGCTGGCGGTGAACGAGCAGCCCGCGCCCAAGTCGTGGCCGGAGCGGAATTCGATCCCGGACAAGCTCTGGAAGATCGCCGAGTGCTCGGCGGGAACCACGGGTGTCAGACCCGCCGCTACGGCAGCTTCGGCAAGGGCTCGCGATACCTTGTGGGCCTCGGCGCGCTGCGGGTGTGGGAAGAGGACGAACGCTGCCATCTCCCTCGGCAGGCTAGATCCCTGGGGGCGAACCTTTGATATCGGGAGAGTCCTTCGCTCGTTGGGTCCGAGGACGAAGCCATCACCGGGGATCGGCCGCTTTTGCGACGGCGTCCTCGACCATGCTGCTCCCCGGAGACCATGCATCCGCTACTTCGTGCAACAGAGCGAGGAACTCGACGTTGCCGTCCGCACCCGTGATCGGTGATGGTGCGACGGCTTCGGCGACGACACCGCGACCGGCGAGGAAGTCCACGAGACCGAGGAGCACGGCCCTCCAGACCTCGGGGTCGCGCACGATTCCGCCCTTTCCGACTTGCTCTCTCGCGGCCTCGAACTGGGGCTTCACGAGAGCCACCACGGGCGCCCCGAAGCGGACGAGCTCGCATGTCGGGGGGATCACGAGCCTCAACGAGATGAAGGAGACGTCGACGACTGCGAGATCCACCACCTCGCCCTCGACGGTATCGAGGCTCATCTGCCTTGCGTTGGTTCGCTCGTGGAGCACGACGCGAGGGTCGTCCCTCAGCCGCTGCGCGAGCTGGCCCTTTCCGACATCCACCGCATAGACCCTTGCCGCGCCCGCCTGCAGCAGGCAGTCGGTGAAGCCACCCGTCGAGGCGCCGACGTCGAGACACCGCAATCCCGCAGCGTCGATGCCGAAAGCAGCGAGCCCGTGTGCCAGCTTCTTGCCCCCTCGGCTCACGTATCGGGGTGGTGGCCCGAGCATCTCGATCGGCTCACCCGGAGCGACCATGCGCGACGCCTTCTCGGCGATCGCGCCGCCGACGGTCACGGTCTTGCGCTGGATGGCTTCCTGGGCTGCGCGTCGCGATCCGGTCAGACCCCGACGAACCATCTCCACGTCGAGCCGGCGACGCGCCAACTCAACTCGACTCGGCCGAGCGCCCCGTGTCGACCTCGGCATGTAGGAAGGCATCGACGTCACCGGCGATCGTCTCGAGCCCC
>QWHP01000315.1 GCA_021404985.1 Actinobacteria bacterium ATB1 | reverse complement strand
ACGGCGCCACTCCGGTGCGACGAGGAACGCCATGGGCACGGACGCGACGAGGATCAGGAGGAGCCCCGCAAGTCCGGCCTTCGTGTAGAAGCCGTCGATCGCCGGTTCCCACACCCGGATCGCGAGCGTGTCGAAGCCGATCGGCCGGAGGATGAGGGTCACCGGGAGCTCTTTCATCACGTTCAGGAACACCAGCGCCGCCCCGGCGAGCAGCCCGCGTGTGAGCAGGGGCAGTGTCACGGTCCAGAGGGTACGCAGCCAGGAGCGTCCCAGACCGCGGGAGGCTTCCTCCAGGTGAGGGTTGAGCCGCCCGAGGGAGGACTGTGCGGCGCCGAGCGCCTGCGGTAGGAAATGGAGGCAGAGGGCGACGACCAGGACGTAGATGGTCTGGTATCCGGCGGGCAGGAGGTTGATCGTGACTGCGACGAACGCCAGCGCGATGACGAGCCCCGGGAGACCGTGCGACGCCCAGGTGAGGTTCTCGAGCGACGTTGCGAGTCTTCCCGGGTGGCGCACGACGACCATCGCGATGGGTAGAACGGCTGCGACAGCAAGAGCGCCGACCACGAGCGAGAGGCCCAGTGAGCTGAGCGTCGCGGATGCGAGGTCCGATCCGAATTCCGCTCCGAGCGGATTCCCCCGGGCGAGTCCGGTGATGGTCCACCATGCGAGGACGAAGACCGTCACGCCGACCGAGAGCAGCAGCACGAGGCCCGCCGAGACGGCAGCCGGCCAGCGCAGCGTCCCGAGCCGTGTCGGTGTCCTGCGCCGTCGAGCGCCGGTTGCGGTCGACTCGAGCCGGAGGGGTCCGCGGACACGAATCTGGACGGTAACGACGACGAGGGTTATCAACACCAGGACGAGCGACAGCGCTGCCGCCTGTGGCCTGTCACCCAGCTCGTACTGGTCGTAGATCACCCGCGTGAAGGTGTCGAAGCGCATTATCGACGGCACGCCGAAGTCGGACAGCGTGTAGAGGCTCACCATCAGGGCCCCTGCGGCGATGGCTGGACGGGCTTGGGGAAGGGCGACCCGCCACCAGAGGCGAGTGGGTGTGACTCCGAGGCTGCGTGCTGCGTCTTCGAGGGCGGGATCCTGGTCCCTGAGCGCGGCGAGCGTGGGAAGCAGTACGTAGGGATAGGTGAAGAGGCTCAGCGCCACCCACGAGCCGACGAAGCCGGTGAGATCGGGGAGCCGATCGGCACCGAGCAGGTCGCGCAGCATTCCCGTCGGGCCGAACGCCGACACGATGGCGAACGCCCCCACGAAGGATGGGATCACGAGGGGGAGGTTGAGGGCAACGGTGAGAAAGCCACGTCCGGGAACGTCGGTTCGCGTGAGGAGAAGGGCAATCGGGACCGCGACGAGCACGGTGGTCAGGGTCACTGTAGCGGCGAGGCCGACGCTCCGGGCGACGAGCGCAGCGGTGTCGGCGGACGCCAGGCTCGACCAGATCTCGCCCGGTCCGCTGAAGGCCGTGGCGGCGAGGACTACCACCGGCAGGATCGAGCCGACGGCGACGAGTGTGGCGGGCAGCCAGAGGGCGGTGGGTATGTGCGTCCTCGCGGGCAGCCGTCGCCGGAGGCCAGTATCCCTTCCGGGCAGAGCGAGAGCGACCGCGGGCTCGGCCATCAGAGCAGCCCCACATCCTCCAGGAGGGCGACCGTCGCCGGGAGCTGGGCTCCGAGGGCCGAGAGATCCACCTGCTCGCCCACGACCTCGTCGAGCGGCGGCGAGTCCTCCGGGGACGGCGCTCCGGGTACGAGGGCGTACTCGCCCGTCTCCTCGACGAAGTACTCCTGGGACTGTTCGGAGAGCAGGAACTCGACGAACTCCTCTGCTTCGGGGGAGCCCGAGCTGCCCGCCAGGATGCCTGCGCCCGCTGCGTTCACGAGCGCACCCGGGTCCCCCTTCGTCAGGAAGTGGTTCTCGACGGGGACGTCACCCTGCTCGCGCCGCACCGTGTGCAGGTAGTAGTTGTTCACGAGGCCGAGCTCGACCTCGCCACGGGCGACTGCCTCGACGATCGTCAGGTTGTTGGGATAGGTCTGGACGCCGTTGGCCTCGATGCCCTCCAGCCACTTGCGTGTGGTGTCCTCACCCTCCCCGATGACCATTGCCGACACGAACGCCTGGAACGAGGCGTTCCGGGGGGCGATGGCAACCTTGTCCTTCCAACGCTGGCCGGTCAGGTCGAACACGCTCGAGGGGACTTCGCCGGCGGTGACTTCGTCGGTGTTGTAGGCGATCACGCGGGCACGTCCGGAGGTGCCCACCCACATGCCGTTCTCGGCCCGGAACTCTGCGGGCACCTTGTCGAGGAGGTCCGTGGGCAGCTCCGCCAGGAGGCCCGCGTCGTCCACGACACCGAGGGCACCGGCGTCCTGGGCGAAGAACACATCGGCCTGCGTCTTGTCGCCTTCCTCGACGAGGGCGTTCGCGAGCGCAGTCGAGTCGGAATAGCGTACCTGGATCCGGATCCCGGTCTCTTCGCTGAAGCGGTCGAGGAGAGGTCCGACGAGCTCGCGGTTTCGACCCGAGTAGACGACGAGCGCGTCGTCGGACCCGCCGCAGCCGGCGAGTGCTGTGACGGCCACGATCGCCGCGGCGAGGGCGACGAGCGAGCGCTTCCCTGCGGACCTTGATGGCATGGAGGAGTCTCCTCTCGGCTTCGACGGATACGTGTCATGCGGCTGCCCGACAGGGGTACCGTGATGTCGGGATGCCGACAATGGAATATTAGGGCACCCTAATCCAAGTATGGCAATGCCATCCTGCCCGTGCGGGTTTGGGCCAAGCCGATCTGACTGGCACACTTTGCGGTCATGGGTCAGATCATCAACGTCGAAGTGCGCGAAGTCGATGACGAGAGCATCCGCCAGTTCTTCATGGACAGGGGACTCACGGGTCAGGGCCTCGAGGTCTACTCCGGACCCGAGGACGCCAGCTCCAACAAGTCGTCGGACCGCCTCGCCCGCCGGCTCTTCGACGTCCCCGGCGTGGCCGGTGTCTTCCTCTACGCCAACGTCCTCTCCGTCACGAAGGCCAGCGACGCCGCCTGGGACGACATGGTGCCGAGAGTCGAGGAGATCGTCCGCAACCTGTTCATCTCCTACGACGTGAACCGCGTCTGACCATGCCACGGCTCGCCCTTTCCCTCCCGGTGATCCCTATGGGTGCGCCGGAGAGCGTCGAACTCGCACGAGGTCTCTTCGAGCGTGGCTACCGCGAGGTCTGGACGGCAGAGGTCGGAGGTGTCGATTCCTACGTTCTCGCAGGAGCCGTGGCGAACGCGATCCCCGGGATGCGTGTCGGGACCGCCGTGGTCCCGGCACAGACCCGCACGGCGATGGTGCACGCGATGGCGGCCGCAACCCTCTCACAACTCACCGAGGGCCGCTTCGTCCTCGGGATCGGGATCTCGTCCGAGAACATCGTCCGGGACTGGGCGGGACAGCCCTTCGACCGCCCGCTGGTCCGGATGCGCGAGCACATCGACGTCCTCCGCGCTGCACTGTCGGGGGACAAGGTGGGGTACGAGGGCGAGACGCTCGCGATGAGCAAGTTCCGGCTCCAGAGCCGTCCCGTGGGGCCTGTCCCGATCTATCTCGGAGCACTGAACCGGAGGATGTTGCGCCTCGCCGGGGAGCTGGCCGACGGAGTGATCCTGAACATGGTTCCCGAACGGGCGCTGCCCCAGGTCCTTGGCGAGGTCCGGGCGGGAGCGGAGGCCGCGGGCCGTGACCCGGCAGAGCTCGAAGTCGTAGCGCGGCTCCACGTCGTCCTGACCGACGACGCCGAGCGCGACCGCCAAGTGGTGCGCCTCGGGTTCGGGGCGTACGCCGCCACATCCGTCTACAACCGCTTCTTCCGCTGGATCGGTTTCGAGGACGAGGCGGCCGGGATCGCAGAGGCGTTCGGGGTGGGGGACAGGGCGGGTGTTGCGGCTG
>QWHP01000314.1 GCA_021404985.1 Actinobacteria bacterium ATB1 | reverse complement strand
GGAGGAGGCGTAGGTAGCGAGGTGGCCCCCGATTCCGTCCGCTCTCTTGTTCGCCCGGATGACCCTGGCAGCAGCGTTCCAGCGGGCGTAGCGCCGGATGGTGCGCTCCATCTCCTCGTCCCCGGGGAACCAGGGCTCCATCTCGCGGGGGATGGTGTTCACGTACGGAGTCGAGACCGAGGCAGGAAACCCGACCTGTTGCTCTCGGGCACGCTCGAGAAGTTTCGCGATGAGGAAGCTCGCCCGGGCCTTACCCTTGATGCCGATGAGGGTGTCGAGTGAGACGAGCCACTCCTCGGTCTCCTCGGGATCGATGTCGGGGACCTGGTGCACGAAACCGTCGAAGATCATTCCACTCATGCCGCCATACTCGCACACGTGCGGAGTTGCTCGCGCGAAATGAGCACGGTCTCTCGTGTTCGGGGACCATCCGCCTGGAATCCGGCGGTCAGCCGGCGTCGTCGCGTGCGTAGGACGCCAGCAACTCCTCCTCGGCGTCCCGCTTCGGGAAGAGGAAGAACACCAGTGCAGCCCCCAGGAGGACTGCGACGATCCCCGTGAGATACGCCCAGTCCTGCCCCTCGACGAAGGACTGCTTCGCTCCGGCGATGATCTGGTCGGCGTACTGCGGGTACTGCGCAGCGGTGTTCGCCGCGCTCGAGAACGACTTCATCAGTTCGCCCTGGACGCTGCTCGAGATCCGGTCCGCCTCCGGCGACGCGGCGATGAGGCCCGACACGGCGCTCGCGTAGCCGGCGGTCAGAAGGGCGCCGAGAATCGACTGCATGAGGGCACCACCGAGGTCGCGCTGGAGGTCTGCCGTGCCCGACGCCATGCCGGCCCGGGTGACGGGCACGGACCCGGTGAGGGAGTGAGAAGCCGGTGTCCCGGCGAAACCGACTCCGGCGCCGACGAAGGCGTAGCCGAGCCCGATCTTCCAGTACGACGCCCCGTCCGTCCAGAGCAGGAGCATCGTGAGGAACCCCGCGAGGACGAATGCGTAGCCGACCAGGAGGGTGAAGCGTGCGCCCCGGGCCTCGACGAGCTTCGCCGAGCGTGGCGCGATCAGGACCATGAAGAACGCCGCGGGGAGGATTGCGAGACCTGCGTCGACCGTCGAGTAGCCGAGGACGTTCTGGAGGAATTGCTGTCCGATGAACATCGCACCCATGAGCGAGCCGAACACCACGATCCCCGCGCAAGCCGCCACCCAGAAGACCCGGCGGCCCGCGATGGCGAGGTCGTAGAGGGGGTTCGCGGTGCGACGCTGGCGGATGACGAATCCGACGAGGGCTGCGAGTCCGACGACGGTGAGGCCGAGGACGAGCGTTCCCGCGTCGGGGACGGGGGCGAAGTTGATCGCCAGGATGAACGTCCCTATCAGGACGGCGGACAGGATCCCGCCGAGGTTGTCGACCGGGTCGGTGGTCTCGTGGACGTGGGCGGGGATGAGACGCAGGGCAAGGGGGACGGCGGCGAGGATGAGGGGGAGCGTCACGAGAAAGACAGACCCCCACCAGTACCTCTCGAGAAGCACTCCCGACATCAGCGGTCCGAGGGCGGATATGGCGCCCCCCGTAGCGGACCAGAGCGCGATCGCCTTCGTGCGTCCTGCACCCGACCACAGTGCGGTGATGAGGGACAGCGTCGTGGGGTAGGCCATCCCGGCCGCAATCCCCCCGACGATCCTTGCGACGATCAGGACCTCGATCGTTGGAGCCCACGCAGCGACGAGGGCTGCCGGGAGAGAGAGGAGGATTCCTGTTAGGAGGACGGCCTTGCGTCCGTACCTGTCGCCGACCGCACCGAGCCAGAGGACGGAGGCGGCGAGTCCGAGCGAGTAGCCGACCGCGACGAGAGGGGCAGGTTCGCAACGGCAGCAACCAGGATGAGGGTTCCGAGGACGGCTCCCGCCCTCGCAGGCGCCTCCGTCCCCGCCTCTGTCTCCTCCGCTCCACCACCCTTTGCTGCAGGCATCCTGTCCTCTGTGCCGCCGGACACTCAGATACTCGCACGCGAAGACGCGTCCTCGCGGGATGCTCGCCACAGCTGGAATGGGTTGCCATGCCCAGGTGGGTGGGGGGGCGTGATGTGAGTGGATTTGGTCACGGTGGGGATGTCAGGATCCGCCCAGGTGGGTTGGGGCCGTTAGCCTGACTGTCATGGACACCTTGGTCCCCGATGTCGAGGACGGCTACCTGGGCGTCGTGGCGTGCGGACACCCGAGCACGTGTGCAGCGGCTGCGGACGTGCTTCGCCGCGGCGGAAACGCGTTCGACGCGGTGGTCGCAGCGGGGTTCGCCTCGTCCGTGGTCGAGCCCGGCTTGACGAGCCTCGGAGGGGGCGGGTTCCTGCTGGCCGTCACCTCGGCGGGGGAGAGGGTCCTGTTCGACTTCTTCGTCGACACGCCGGGCCGGGGCCTGTCCGAGACCGATCTCGAGCCCCATTTCCACCCCGTCACCGTCCACTTCCCCGGTTCCGACCAGTTGTTCAACGTCGGATACGGGTCCGTTGCGACGCCTGGTGTCCTGCCAGGCTTCCTTCACGTGCACGCCAAGCTCGGCCGGCTCCCACTCGCCGACGTGACGGAAGAGGCTGCCTCCCTAGCGACCGACGGTGTGGTGCTCAACGAGGGTCAGGCATACGTTCTCGATCTCCTTCATCCCATCCTCACCCAGTCCGAGATGGGGAGGGCTCTCTACACCCCTGAGGGTGCCCAGCTTCGAGCCGGAGACGTGTTCGCCAACCCCGAGCTCGGCTCTTTCCTGCGCGACCTGGCTGCGGGACGGATCGCCGGGTACCACACTGGGGCCATCGGGGAGAGGATCGACGCCGACATGCGGGAAGGCAGCGGACTCCTGACCGCCTTGGACCTGGCCTCTTACGAGGTGATCGAGCGCGAGCCGCACACCTTCTCGTTCAGGGGGAGAACCGTCCTCACGAACCCGGCGCCGAGCTTCGGTGGTCCGCTCATCGGCCTCCAGGCATCCCTCTACGAACGGGCTGCAGCAACGCCCCCGGCCTTCGACTCGCCACGGATGGCGACGGCACTCGCGGATGTCCTCGTCGATGTGGACCGAAGGCGGTCGTCGGGGACGGACCCGGCGTTCAGCCGCGGCACGACTCACGTCAGTGTCGCCGACCGCGCCGGCAACGTGGCGTCCATGACGACTTCGAACGGCGAGGGGTCCGGGTACCTCGTCCCCGGCACGGGAATCATGCTGAACAACATGATGGGAGAGGACGATCTGCATCCCGACGGCTTCCACTCGGCTCCGCCGGGTCTGCGCGTCGGGTCGATGATGTCGCCGACGATCGTGCTCGGGGCGGACGGACGTCATGCCGAGTACGCGCTCGGGAGTGGCGGAAGCAAGCGGATCCGGACCGTCATCTTCCAGGTTCTCCGCAACATCCTCGACTATGGCATGGAGTTGCAGGAGGCGGTTGACGCGTCACGGATACATTGGGACGGGTCACATGTCCAGATCGAGCCCGGCACTTCACCCGAATCCGTCCGGGCCCTTGCCTCGAGGTACCCGACGAACGAGTGGGAGGTCCGCGACCTCTACTTCGGCGGCGTGCACGCGGTGTCGGTCCACGGGGAGAGGGCCGCGGACTCGAGACGCTGGGGATCCGCGATGGTCGTCATGCAAGCATGAGGGCTGCTGCGACCCCCATGGCGACCAGGGCAAGCCCATCTCCGAAGCCAAGGGTGAGCCTGCCCGGGAGCAGTCCAGCGATGCCGCCTCGGGCCTCCATGGCGTCCGCCATTTCCTGTGCCCGTCGCAACGCTGACGTGAGGGCCGCTATGAGCATGTCGTGAGCCTGCACCAACGCATCCCGAACGCGCTCCCGGCTCCTGTGCAGGCTCGTCCCGGGTAGGGGACTTCGGTTCCGCCAGGCTGCGAGCATGGTCCGAAACTCGTCGAGGACCAGCGGCAGGCAGCGGAGCCCCAGCGCCGCCGCCGCGACAGACGATTCGACGGGGAGTCCTGCCTTCGCGAGTGGTCTTGCCATCACCGACACAGACCGGCCGAGGTCGCCGATGGCGGTTGTCCACCCGATCAGGGAGGCGGCCAGGAAGGCCTCGACGACCAAGGTCGTGAGGCGCAACCAGTCGAGGAATCCACCGAGGCCGATGGCGACCCGCCCCAGAGAGACCTCGGGTGTGCCTCCCGATGTCAGAGCTAGGACGGCGGATACCAGAAGGGCGACTTGGAGCCACCTGGGGGGCCGTGGCAGCGCCGAGAGTGGAACCCGCGCGAGGAGAAACGTGAGGAGAAGGGAAACAGCGATCACCGCGACCGAGGTCCAGGTCGGCTTGATGGCAGCCACGAATCCGAGCACGATGATCGCTGTCAGCTTCGTGCCCGGCCAGAGGCGGTGTACGGGGGACTCGACGGGTACGAGGCGGAGAATCTGGACAGATCTGTCCCGCTTTCCCATCAGTCTCCTCCTTCTGGCGCGCCCAACCGGCTCAAGACCTCGTCGGTGAGGGGGGTGTCCTCGACGACGCGGCCGCATTCGACGACGAGGATGCGGTCTGCGATGCGGGGTGCGTCCTCGAGGTCGTGGGAGATTACGACGGTTGCCAGGTCGGTCTGCGTGTGCAGCGCGGTGAGGAGGTTCACGAGTCGCTTGCGGGACGGGCCGTCCAGCCCGGCCATGGGCTCGTCGAGCACCAGGAGTCGGGGGCGATGGAGGAGAAGACCGGCGATCGCGACCCTTCGTTGCTGGCCCACGCTCAGCGTGTAGATGGAAGCCGGTCCGATCTCGGACGGCTCGAAACCTGCGAGGCGCAAGGCAGCATCGATCTCGTCGCGGTCCGCGGCGATCCCGACGGACATGTCCTGGCGGACGGTCGGACGGAAGAGCTGAAGGCGCGCATGCTGGAACGCGAGGACTGCGTTGCGACGCTGAGCCGGACGTGAGGACCAGTGGACGGACCCCTCCGTAGGGTCGAGCAGCCCTGCCAGGATCCAGGCGAGGGTCGATTTCCCGGCTCCGTTCGGTCCGGTCACCAGGAGCCGCTCGCGAGGGTGGACGGTGAACTCGACCCCGCTGAGGGCTCGGTGTGCCCAAGGAGTTCCTGCAGCGTGGACATGGCCGACCCCCGATAGACCGACGAGCGGCGGATCCGTTCTGTCGACGATTCCGACCCGGGACGGACGGGACAACGGACCGCGCCGCGCCGTGACCCCAGCGCCGGTCGCCATTCGGCCCTCGACAAGTCGGATCACCCTGTCGGCGGCCTCGACCTCGTCGGGTTCGTGGGTGACGTGTACGACAGTGATCCCGGAGTCGGCGAGCTCGCGCATCAGGCACGTGATTGCAGCGCGCCCCTGCCTGTCGAGCATGGCCGTCGACTCGTCCGAGAGGAGCAGGGCGGGCTTGTGGGCGAGTGCGGACGCCATGGCCAGGCGGGCGAGCTCGCCACCGGACAGTGTCGAGGTCTCGCGTTGCGCGAAGCCTGTGAGGCCGACACGGCCGAGCAGTGCTTCCGCATCGACGGTCTCGCTGCGCCCCCGATCCATACCCCATACGAGATCGTCTCCCACCGTGACACCGAGCACTTGCGACTCCGGCCGCTGGAAGATCCTCACCGTGCCACCCCGTCTTCCCATCCCGACTGATCCGGGACGCCGGGCCACACCCGAGGTCGGGGCCATACCTGCCAGTACCGAGAGGAGCGTGGACTTGCCGCTCCCGTTGTCGCCGACGAGGCCGACGAGTTCGCCGGGTTCCACGTCGAGGGTGATGTCCGAGACAGCGTCGCGGTCCGCGCCGGGCCAGCGAACCCGAACGCCCTCC
>QWHP01000313.1 GCA_021404985.1 Actinobacteria bacterium ATB1 | reverse complement strand
ATCTGGTTGCGGCGGACGACAGCACGAGCATCGACACGATCGTCGACCGGGAACCGCCTGTCGTCCTGCCCGAGGCCGACCAGGAGGCCGTCGCCTGGCATGCGGTGGATCACGGCGAGAGCAGCCTCGCCGTCGTGGACAGCGACGGGAGTTTCGTGGGCATCATCCCGCCTGAACGCCTCCTCCGCGTGCTCCTCGAGGAACACGACGAGGACATGGCCCGCCTCGGCGGGTACCTCCACGTTTCGAGAGCAGCGAGGCGCGCCGGCCTCGAGTCGATCGGGCGGCGATTCATCCACAGGATCCCGTGGCTGATGCTCGGCCTCACGGGTGCCCTGCTCGCCGCACTCCTCATCGGCGGCTTCGAGGAGCGCATCGCGGCGAACGTCACGTTGGCCCTCTTTCTCCCCGGCATCGTGTACCTGGCCGATGCCGTGGGCACCCAGACCGAGACCGTGATCATCCGTGGCCTCTCGGTCGGCGTCACCGTCCGCTCCGTCGCCAAGCGCGAGATCCTCACAGGGATCCTCGTCGGGCTGGCCATCGCCGCCGTCTTCTTTCCGCTTTCGCTCCTGATCTGGCACGACGCCGATGTCCTGATCGCCGTCACAACCGCCCTGTTCACCTCGTGTGCGATGGCAACCCTCGTCGCCCTCCTCCTGCCCTGGCTGCTAGCCCGGCTCGGTACGGACCCGGCCTTCGGGAGCGGACCACTCGCAACCGTGATACAGGACCTCCTCACGATCGCGGTCTACATGGTGGCGATCGTCCTGTTCGTGGACTGAGGCGGAACGCTCGTGGATCGACCGTCAGCCGATCGCGTCGAGCACGGCAGCGACGAAGGCCTGCGGGTCCTCGACCATCGGGTAGTGGCCGACACGGTCGAGTCGCACGCAGGTGGTGTCGAGGTTCTCTCCCGCCCTGGCGTCGAGGAGCCGCTCCACCATATCCCAGCCGGCGATGGGATCTGCGTCTCCCCAGATCACCGTAAGCCTGCTTGCGTGGCGTTCTATCGCGCCGGTCCAGCGGTGCTCGTGCTTGCGGCGCTCCTCGACGTACCTGATGAGCCTGGCGAGAAGCCGGCTGCCTCCCCCCCTCGTGACGAGCTCGCCCATCGCCGCTGTTGCTGCATCGGGCACGCAGATGTCGGGTGCGAGGATGGCCCGCAATGTCAGGCTGAGCGCCTCTGCCGTGGGCACCATCTCCTCCGGCAGCAGCGCGTCGGGCAGATCGAGCAGGAACTTCTGCCCCTGAGTCAGGTTCGCAAGCCCGATGTAGATGCTGCCGTTCGTCAGAACGCGGCGCTCGACCGAGAACGAGAGTCGCCGATCCAGGTCGCGGGCCAGCAACTCTCCACCGACAGTGTCGCCCATGTCGTGGGTCACGAGTACCACCGAGCGCAGGCCGTGAATCCTCGCGACGGCTTCGGCGGCGTCCGCCTGACGAAAGATCGAGTACGCCCGGTCGGCCTTGTCAGAGGCTCCGTATCCCGGCATGTCGAACAGGACCATCCGGCGCTGTCCCCCGAGCGCTTCGACGACCGGCTCCCAGTCGAATGCCGACGTGGGGAACCCGTGGAGGAAGAACAGGGGTGTGGCGGGCTCGGCATCTGAGTCCGCCGGGACGTCGAGCGTCCAGACATTCTCGCCCTCGACGTCGAGATACCGACCTCGGTCGATCCAGGCTTCGACGGACTCCATTGGACCTCCCTGTCTCCCTCCGCCAAGACTCGGCGGTACCCACGATAGAACCTCTGACGAGGAGGGGCGGAGTGCAGCTCGAAAGCCACGTGATAGAGGGGCGAGGCAACCCCGACAGGCTGATGTTCCTCATGCACGGCTACTACAGCCAGCCGTATGCCCTCTCGACGCTCGGGCCTCTCATCGACCCCGATGCCCGATATCTCGTCATGGCTCCCAGAGGCCCACATCCCCTCCCGCCACACGATTCATATTGGGTGCAGCCGGGAGGGGGCGATCCCGATGAGTTCGCCGCCATACGTGAGGCGTTGGACGCGCTGATCGACGAGACCTGTGCTGCGCGTGGCTTTCGCCGCGAGGACACGCTCGTGGGTGGGTTCTCCCAGGGAGCGGGACTGGCGCTCGCGGTAGGCCTCGCGACGTCGGTCCGGCCACGTGTCGCCGGGGTCATGTGCCTCTCCGGCTACATGCCCGACCATGCCGGCGTCGACTGGGACCTCGCAGCCGCAAGGAGCGTGCCCGTGCTCGTCCAGCACGGGACAGAGGACCCGATGGTCCCGGTCGAGAGGGGCCGCGAAGTCGCCGGCAGGCTTCGGGACGCGGGACTCGCTGTCACATACGAGGAGTACCCCATGGGGCATGACATCTCGATCGAGAGCCTCACAGGGATGCGCGCCTGGGTGGCAGCCCTCGCTTGAGCAGGGTTCAACGGGTATTGACTCGGACGGTGAGCAGGCGGGCCGCCGACTTCGCGAAGTAGGTCAGGATCCCGTCTGCGCCCGCTCGCTTGATCGATGTGAGGGACTCGAGCATCGCTGCCTCCGCGTCGAGCCAACCGCGCTCGGCGGCCGCCATGTGCATGGCGTACTCACCCGACACCTGGTAGACGAAGGTGGGAACCCCCCAGGTGTCCTTGACCTCTCGCACGATGTCGAGATAGGGCATCCCCGGCTTGATCATCACCATGTCGGCGCCCTCGGCAACGTCGAGACCCACTTCGCGCAGCGCCTCTGCCCGGTTCGCGGGGTCCATCTGATAGGTACGCTTGTCGGCCCGACCCAGGTTCGAAGCCGAACCGACCGCGTCCCTGAACGGCCCGTAGTACGCCGACGCGTACTTCGCGGAGTATGCGAGTATCCGGACGTTGGTGTGTCCCGCCTCCTCAAGAGCGTCCCGGATCGCGCCGACGCGGCCGTCCATCATGTCGGACGGGGCGACGATGTCGACGCCGGCCTCCGCCTGCGAGACAGCCTGCCGGACAAGGGTCTCGACCGTGAGGTCGTTCCGCACGTACCCGTCGTCGTCGACGATCCCGTCCTGTCCGTGCGTCGTGAACGGGTCGAGGGCGACATCCGTGACGACAGCGAGATCCGGGACCGCCTCCCTGACGGCCCGCACCGCCCTCTGGACGAGTCCGTCGGGGTTGTAGGCCTCTTCACCCAAGGGCGACTTGCGCTCCTGAGGCGTGACGGGGAACAAGGCGATCGCCGGTATTCCGACCCCTGCGATCTCGTCAGCTTCCTTCACGAGGAAGTCGATGCTCAGCCGATCGATACCGGGCATCGACTCCACCGGCTCCCGCCGACCCTCGCCATCGAGGACGAAGACGGGCTGGACGAGGTCTGCGGTCGTGAGGACGGTCTCGCGTACGAGCCTGCGAGTGGAGTCGTCGACCCTATTGCGCCGCATGCGCGTCCTCGGGAACTTCCCTGGCTCCATTCGGCGATGGTACCGCCCTGGGCGATCCTCAGCCGGCGGACAGACGGTCCTTCTGGACCTCGTCGAGCGCCTCGTACTCCTCGCCGGTGTCCGCGAGGTCTTCGAACTGGATGGCGTTCATCTCCGTGAAGCGATCCCTGAGCCAGCGGTCCTCGGTGTCGAGGAGGCCGAGCTTCTTCAGGTTGGGAACGATCTTGCTGAAGAGCATCGGGGTGAACTCGTCGTCGCTGTTCGACTGCTGGAGTTGCCAGACCACCATGTCCCTGGCTCCGACTCCCTGGCGCTCCCATACCTCCTGCATGAGGAAGCGGTCTCGCATCCGCACCGCGGCCTCGTACGCGAACTCCTGACGCTCGCGCAGCTCCTTGGAGGTCATCTCCTCGTACACCTCCTTGAGGGACAGGACCCCGAACGCCACGTGGCGGGCCTCGTCGCTCATGACGTAACGCAGAAGCTTCTTCAACAGCGGCTCGCTCGTCATCTCGCTCACGCTCGTTCCGGTCCTCTGCGCGATGGGCCTGAAGATCGGCGCCGACG
>QWHP01000312.1 GCA_021404985.1 Actinobacteria bacterium ATB1 | reverse complement strand
GAGGACTCCGATGATCGAGGAGATGTCCCCGAGATCACCCTCCATGAGCTCCAAGGTCGGGATCATCTTCTGCACCCTCGCCGCGAGGGGATTGTTCTGACCGCGGACCATTCCGAAGACGTCGTATCCCTTGTCCACGAGGAGCTCGGCGAGATAGCTGCCGTCCTGGCCGGTGATGCCTGTGATCAGTGCGCGAGCCATTCAGTGTTTCTCCTGCTTGCGTTCGACGTCCCGAAGGTGTTCGGCCGCAGTCGTACCTGTCCCATCCGAGAACTCGCTGGAGATCCTCTCCGCCGTCAACAACTCCGCGGCATGAAGACGGTTGATGTGGTTGACCAGCGGGTCGATCTCCCAGGCGGTCACTCTTCGGACAGCGACCTGGACAAGGCGTCGAAGCATACCGGAGGCCCCCGGTTCGGGCATGCCCAGCTTCGGGAGAGCTTCGAGCGGCGCAAGAGCATTCTGTTGGGACTCCGCGGTCCGACCGGCACCGTTCTCTTGCCCCGCATCCCACATGAACGGCTCTTGCGATCCGCGCTCGAGCGCCGCACGCCGCCTGATCTCATCCATGACGGCAGCACGGTCTCCCCCCGAAAGAGGGCCCCAGGATTCATCCACGACTCGCTGCTCTCCTGCGGACGCCGAACCCGTGGCCTCCAACATGGCGGCGGCGAGACCCGCGTCGTCGTCGACGAATACGACGTTCTCGAGCATCTCCGCCTGGTCTTCCAGACTGCCCACACGTGTTGCGATGACGCGACATCCGAACAAGGCGGCCCTGGCAAGGACGCTCGATGTCCAGATCGCACGATACGGCAGGACAACCGCGTCGGAGGCGACGAGCCAACGGTCGAACTCCTCGTCACTGACGTACCCGATCCGTAGGTGGGTTCCCGGCGTCGACCGGCCTGCCGCCTCGAGCTCGGCCAGATAGCTGGCGTACTCCTCGTCCTCGACCCTGACCGACCCGACGATGTAGAGCTCAGATCCCGGCGGGAGGCCGGAAAAGGCGCGTATGGCCCTGTCGAAACCCTTGTGGGGCTGGATGAAACCGATCGACAGGAACACGAAGGCACCATCGGTGATGCCCAGTGAACGCCTCGCCTCGGCGCGTTGCATGGTGGTCTTGGGCACGAAGTCGGCATGGTGGGCGACGACCTCGATACGGTCCCTCGGCAATCCGAACAGGGACGCGAAGCGGTCTGCGTCGGACTCGGTGAACAGCTGAACGCGAGACGGAGACCTCCACAGGAACCTCTGCGTGGCACCGAGCCAGCGACGCCCCCCGCCACAGGTCCAATCCGGCTCGTGAGGCACGATCCAGGAATCGGAGTGTGACCTCAGGGCGGCCCCGACCAGGAGATTCGTGTACGCCATGCGCTCGGGGCCGGCATTCTCGGGAAGGAAGATGTCGGGGTGGTACTGCAGGATCACCCGGTCGTAGTCACGCATCCTCCTGGCCAGCGCCAGCACGCCGCGCGCCGAGGAGAGATCGAGCCAGTGGTGCGCCGCCGTGGGGCCGTTCGAGAGGACCTCGACGTCATGCCCCTCACCTCGCAGACGCGCAACGGATTGGACGGCGAATTGGGCAATCCCGTCCCGCTGCGGTGGATACGGGGTGACAACCAGGATTCTCAAGTCAGCTCCTCGAGGGACTTCTCGACCCTGTCAATGACCTCGGGCCAGGTGTAGTTGCCGAGCACGTACTCGCGGCCCCTCGCTGCGATCTGTCGGGCGGTTTCCGGTTCAGAACTCAAGAACGAGAGACACTGCGCGAACTCGGGTTCGTCCCTGTAGGTGAGACCTGCCCCGGATCGCTCACAGTGCCAACGGACGACCTCGCCACCCTCGTTCGCTATCACGAGGGTCCCAGCAAGCCATGCCTCCATGATCGTCCGGGAGAAGCTCTCGAGGCGCGAGGGCTGCAGGTACGCGTCCGCAGCGGCGAAGGCGTCGTCCCTCTCGGAATCCGGGAGGAATCCGAGATCCAAGACACGGTCGGCGACCTCCGACGGGGGATGCACCTCCCCCACTCCCATCGTCACCAGCTGGAACGGCAGATCATGTTTCTTGATGGCCGACGCGAACCAGGCAAGCAGTTCGTCCCAGCTCTTACCGCCCTCACGCCGCCCTGCATAGAGGAGGAACCGTCCCTCGATACCGTGCCGCTCCCTGAATCCGTCCGGGTCGTACGCCGTGGGGACGGGGAGCCCCGAACCGATGACCGTCTGCCTGGCGGGATCGAGGCGGAAGAGGTGGTTCGCGAGCTCGGCCTCCGGCTCTGTGAGGAACCACACTGCCCTCACGCCCTCGAACATCGGCTTGAACATCCGGAGACGCGCATAGGGCTCGTCGTGCAGGCACGGCACCAAGATCGATCGCTCTGGGGCGACCTGACTGCAGGCGAAGGTGGTCCAGAACAGGTAGGGCATGAAGACAAGCGCCCGGTAGTCGATCGCGTGGTCCATCAGGTGGTGGAACAGATCGGGGACTCGGAGGAGCCCGTTCATCCAGATCTGCTCCTCCCTGTTCGAAAGTGGTGTCCCTGCGAGCACGGCCGCCTCGAGACGGGCCCGTTCTGCGCGCATCGCCTCTGGGGAGATCTCCGTGCGGAACCTGCGCACCAGTACCTCACCGTCTCGCGATTCCCCCTCGGGATAGCTGTTGTCCCACGTGAAGTGATCGCGGGCGCAGGTGGTGAGCACTTCGACTTCCCAGCCGCGAGCAGCGAAGGCGTGTGCCATCTCGCGCAGCACGGTCTCCGCGCCACCCACGACGTCGTGACCATATCGGGGTGGCACAAGGCCAAGTCTTCCTCCGCGCACGAGCTCACCGCTCATCCGACAGACCTCGACCCTGCCGCCCCCGACTCCCGGTCACCCGCTACGACCTCGACCTGCGGCCGCATGAACACGAAACCCGCGACCTCCTGATCCGAATACACCCTGAACGACGTATACCTTTCGATTCGGTGGTATTGCACCTCGTGATCCCTGCTGTGCACGGCGACGGTCACATAGTACTGGCCCTCGACCATGGGTATGTTCTCGAAGCTGAATCTGACACAGCCGGGACCTTCGCCGGTGGGAACAACCGCATCAGCACCCGCAGTATTTACACCGAATACGATCGTATCCATGTGATCCAAGAGGGCGATCCCAAATATCGGATCCTCCACCGGCTGCTTGGCAAAATAATCTATCTCAATAACGAGTCCATCCCCAGGCTCGAAACGGACGACCTCAGTCCCCGTCGTGTCCAGAACCTTCACTCTAACGATTTCAATGTCTCGCGTACCGACTTCGTCCTCATCGGCCTCCAACTCCAGATTGAACCGGTCACGAAATGCTCTTAGCGCCTCTGCCGGTTTCCCATCGACTAGAACGTTACCTCCGTCGAGGAGCAGGACTCGGTCACAGAGTTGACGGACAAGGTCAAGCCCATGTGTGACAAAGAGAATCGTCCGGCCCTCGCGTTGGAACAGACGAATTCGGTCCATGCACTTGCGTTGAAATGGCTCATCTCCAACTGCCAAGACCTCATCGATCAGAAGTATCTCTGGTTCGATGTGAACTGCGACCGCGAAGGCAAGGCGCACGTACATACCCGACGAGTAGAATTTCACCTGATTGTCGATGAAGCGCTCAATACCACTGAACTCAACTATGTCATCGAAGTATCGGTCGACCTGTTTGCGATGTAACCCCAAGATACTGGCGTTGATGTAGATGTTCTCGCGTCCGGTCAGATCCGGATGGAAACCCGCGCCGAGCTCGAGGAGAGCTGCTAGACGTCCACGTCGCTCCACATATCCTTTCGTGGGCTCGAGGATCCCCCCGATGATCTTGAGCAGGGTGGACTTGCCGGAGCCGTTCGGCCCTATGAGACCGAGGGTCTTTCCCTTCTCGAGGTCGAAGGAGACGTCACGAAGCGCCAGGAACTCCTCGTCCGTGTTCT
>QWHP01000311.1 GCA_021404985.1 Actinobacteria bacterium ATB1 | reverse complement strand
ACTGGGGTGCGTGGGGATGTAGCAGGTGCACCGACAGGTCGTCCTGCTTGTAGTCCAGCCAGTCCCACTCCACGATGGAGAAGACGAACTCGCTGTTGAAGCCGTCGTGGTACCCCTTGGCGTCCGTCAGCGTGTAGACGTCCACGTCACCGTTGTCGTCGACCGTGTAGGTCCCGTTCACGACGGCGTTGGGCATCTGCATGTGGTAGTCGACCCAGGCCGGGATCACACCGAGGGTCGAGGGCATCGGCCACATCACCCAGGGCTTCCATCCCGTGCCGAGTCCACGTGTGTAGGTCAGGTCCCAGGACAGCGAACGGCCCCCGTCCGTGACGCCACCGGTCAGGTGGTATTCGTCCGGACTGATGACGTCGATCGTCCCGTAGGGGTTCGCCAGCTCGGGGCCGGGGCCGGGCTCGAACGTCGTCGAGGCCGTGAGGTTGCCGGGCACACCTGGGTCGACGTTGGGGCCGAAGATGTTGAACGACGACCCCTCCGAGGGGTCGCGGATGATCATGCCGAAGCCGTTGGTCAGGCCCTTCTGGAACATGAGGCTCTCAGGGTTCGCCAATCCCCATGCCGCCACGCCGGCGATGTCGTTCGCCGGGTCGGTGTCGTCGCCCTCCTCCAGGAAGTTGAAGTACCAGAGCTGGTTGTAGACGAAGTCGCCGACGCCGTTGCGGTTCTCCGGGTACTGGTAGGCGTCGGTGTTCTCCTGCGTAGGTGTCCCCGGAGTCGTTTGGCTCGGAGCCTTCGGCATGCAGGCTCCCAGGAAGAGGGCGACGACACCGACCCCCAAGGTCAGCCTGGCCACCCGGCTACGTGAACTTCTCGTCCTGCTTCGGGTGTTACTCGACAAGCCCATCCTCGCCTCCCTGTCACTGCGCCTCTGGATCTCGCCACCTGGGCTCGAACCCCACAAAATTGATCCCTTGATCAATTATTGTCCATCTCTCGGACAGGATCAACCCCGCGCTGCATCCTCGGGATCGAGCAGGGAGCCTTCGAGGAGGAGCAGGAGCGCCTTGGTGACCCCTTCCTGGGTTTGGGGATCGTCGATGAACGCCGCGAAGTTCGCCAGCCCGGACGTCAGGACGACGAAGAGGTCGATCACGCGTTCGGAATCGACGGCCTCCGAGATCTCGCCGCGGGCGATCCCCTCCGTCACCACCTGCCCGTAGAAACCTCGTAGCCGGCCCAGGGTGGTGAGGGCGAGGGAGGCGAGCTCTGGGTGGCGCCGCATGTCGAGGGGCGCCGTCGCCACGAAGGTCGCGAACGAGGGTTCGGCGGCGTTCAGCCGGGCGGTCTCTTCCAGGACGGCGCTCAGTCGCTCGATCGTCGTCCCCGGCCTGCCGGCCGCTCTGGCGAGCGAGGTGAACACGACCTCGAGCATCTCCTCGTAGCTCGCGGCGAAGAGATCCTGCTTCGAGTCGAAGTAGTGGTACAGCGCGGCCGGGGTGACGCCCGCTGCGCCGGCGATGTCCTTGTTCGTGGTCCTGTCGTAGCCGTCCGTTGCGAAGCAGGCGCGTGCTGCCGCGAGGATACGGCCCCTCGTCTCGGCGCTCTGCGTCTCCGGAGGCCGGCCGGGACGCCGCCTAGCTCTGCCTGATGCAACCATGGCGCCCCCGAAGCTATCCGGCGAGGTCCGCGCCGATCAGTTCCCCGAGCTCGCGGAGGGCGCGCCGCGGATCGTCGACCTTGATCGTGGTCATGCCCATCGCCCGCGCCGGTTTCAGGTTGATGCCGAGGTCGTCGAGCATGACCGCCTCGGCCGCCTCGATTCCGAGCTCGCGGCACGCGATCTCGTAGAACTCCGGCTCGGGCTTGCGCACCCCGACGACGCTCGACTGCACGATGACGTCGAAGAGCTCCTCGGGCACGAAATCGAGATGGTCCGTGAAGCCACCGCCGGCGTGGATGTCGACCCAGTTGTTCGTGAGAAGCGCGGTCTTGTGCGTCTCGTGACAGCGCTTCACGGCAGCAACCATCTCAGGTCGCAGGTTCCCCTGCAGGCAGGCCAGGACTGCGCCGGAATCGACGTCATGACCCGCCGCCCGCGCCTCCTCGCCGAAGAGCTTCGCGAACCCGGCGAGGTCGACCTCTGCGCGTTCGAGCCTCGCCCAGGCGTTGTCGTCGGGGTTTGCGGCGTTCAGGCCCCTGATGAACCCGTCCGGCAGCCCGTTCTCGCTCTCGTAGGCGGCGAACGCCTCGAACGGTGAGGTGGAGATGACACCACCGAAGTCCCAGAGGACCGCCTTGATGGACACGCGACGGCCGCTTACCCCTGGACGAGAGACTCGGGGTCGATGCTCAGGCTGGGATGACGGAGCTTCGACAGAGCCCGCGTCTCGATCTGGCGGATGCGCTCACGCGTGAGGTTGAAGTCGGCACCGACCTCCTCGAGCGTGCGCGGGATCCCGTCCCCCTCGAGGCCGTATCGGAGGGAGAGGATCTTCGACTCGCGATCGGTGAGCCGGCCGAGCAGGCGCTCCCGCACGTCGTTGCGGACCATCGCACGCGCAGCAGCGTCGAAAGGCGTCTCTGTCGACTCGTCCTCGATGAAATCGCCGAGCTCGGCGTCGCCGTCCTCGCCCGTCGACTGGTTGAGAGATGTGAGGCTCGTGGGCAGCGACATCACGTCCATCACCTGGTCGAGGGACAGACCCGTCGCCTCCGCAACCTCATCGGGTGTTGCCTTGCGGGCTGTGCGCCCCTCGATCTCCGAGCGCGCCTTTGCGACGCGGTAGACGAGGTCGCCGACGTGAACGGGTAGGCGGATCGTGCGGCTGTTGTTCGCCATCCCTCGCGTGACTGCCTGGCGGATCCACCAAGTCGCGTAGGTCGAGAACTTGAAGCCCCGCCTCCAGTCGAACTTTTCGAGGGCGTGCATGAGCCCGAAGTTGCCCTCCTGGATGAGGTCGAGGAGCTCCATCCCCGAGGCCGCCCCGTACTTCTTCGCGACCGAGACGACGAGTCGCAGGTTCGCGTTGATGAACCGTGTCTGGGCAGCCTCGCCGCGTGCGATGATGTCGTCCAGCTCGCTGCGGCGCCTGGGCGAGATCTTCGCTCCGGACTCGAGCTCCTCCCTGGCTTCCTTGCCGTCCTCGATCGCCTGCGCGAGCTCGATCTCGTCTTCCTTGGTGAGAAGCTGATGCTTCGAGATGTCAGCCAGATAGCTGGCGACGAGGTCCTCTACGTCTGCACCGCGTTCACGCTCTGCCGAGATCCTTCGCTCTGTCCCAGTCATCACTCGAGAGTTCTGCTCCATCTAGAATCGGACTCGCTTTCGGAGAGAGATCGATTCGGGCGGCCACACACGGATTCGGTGATCACGGCCCGTACCCATGTTGCTTCTGCGAAGGTGCGTGTACACCTGTTCACCCGAGTCGGCGTGGGCCCGCACGGTGCGCGACCATCCCAGGATAGTGAGTTGTTTGCCCGAATGCCCAGGGTATTTCACTTCTTCGTACAGTGTGCGCATACCTTCTCACGTGGTGTGAGAACACTCCGAAGGTTATCGACAGAGCGTGGGCAATATCCCCGCTAAGGTCCGGGGGAACGCATCCGATCAAGGGCGCAAGATGTCCCAACTGGACGATCTCTACAAAGAGGTCATACTCGACCACTACCGCAGGCCTCGCAGCCGTGGGGCGCTCGAAGCCCCACCGGCCGTGCACGCACGAGGCTACAACCCGCTCTGTGGTGACGAGGTCGACGTCTACGCCGCGGTCGACGCGAACGGCCTGATAGAGGAGGTCGCCTTCGAAGGCAAGGGGTGCGCGATAAGCCAGGCGTCCGCCTCGATGATGACCGAGAGAGCGCGCGGGCTCAGCGTCGCGGAGTTCCGCCGCTCCTTCGGAGTCTTCAAGGCGATGCTCGGCGTCGACGGTGACGAAGGGGAGGCCGACGACGGGGAGGGTGATGTCGCCAGCCGGTTCTCCGAAGGCGAGGAGCTCGGCAAGCAGCTC
>QWHP01000310.1 GCA_021404985.1 Actinobacteria bacterium ATB1 | reverse complement strand
CTTGTACAACCTCGACGGCAAGGTCGTGGGGAGTGTCGATCTCTATCCCGAGGTGTTCGACGTCGACCCCAACGAGGCCGTCATGCACCAGGTCGTCGTGGCGCAGCTCGCTGCCGCACGGTCGGGTACGGCGAGTACGAAGACGAGGTCCGAGGTGCGCGGCGGCGGAGCGAAGCCCTGGCGTCAGAAGGGTACGGGCCGAGCTCGCCAGGGATCGATCCGCGCACCGCAGTGGACGGGTGGCGGGGCGGTTTTTGGACCCAAGCCGCGCGACTACTCCCAGCGGACTCCGAAGCGCATGAAGAAGCTCGCGTTGCGCGGTGCGCTCTCGAACAGGGCCCGCAACGACCGGGTTCGGGTGGTCGAGGCGTGGTCCTTCGAGGAGCCCTCCACGAAGCGGGCGACGAAGGTGCTCGGCGATCTGGGACTGTCGGGCCGCACGCTCGTCGTGATCGAGAACTGGGACGACGACGAGATCACCGTGAAGTCTTTCCGCAACCTCCAGAGCGTCCACATCGTGCCCGGTGACCAGATCAGCACGTATGACGTCCTTCGCAGCGACTGGGTCCTCTTCTCGACTTCATCCCTCGGGATGGCGACCGACAAGGCACGCCCACCTGCCCGCGACCAAGCCGGGACCGAGGAACGAGCCGGGACCGAGGAACGAGCCGGGACGGAGCAAGAAGGATGAAAGACCCACGCGACATCGTTCTTGCCCCGGTCATCTCCGAGAAGTCCTACCGGCTCATCGAGGAGTCCAACACCTACACGTTCAGGGTGCACCCTCAGGCGAACAAGGTCCACATCCGCCAGGCCGTCGAAGCGATCTTCACGAACGTCGAGGTCGTGAAGGTCAACACCGTGAACCGGAAGGGCAAGCGCAAGAAGAACCGGCGCGACTGGTCCTGGGGCAAACAGCCCGACCGCAAGCACGCGATGGTCCAGCTCCGGCCCGGTGACCGCATCCCGATCTTCGAGGGGGTCTGACGATGGGCATCCGCAAGCGCAAGCCGACCTCTCCGGGCCGCCGGTTCCAGACGGCCTCGGACTTCTCGGAGATCACGAAGGGCAAGAAGCCCGAGCGAGCCCTGACCGAGAAGCTCAACAAGAAGGGTGGACGCAACTCCTACGGCCGCATCACCACCCGGCATCACGGGGGCGGCCACAAGCGTCGCTACCGAGTCGTCGATTTCAAGCGCAACAAGGACGGTGTGCCGGCCAAGGTCGCGGCGATCGAGTACGACCCGAACCGCAACGCCCGGATCGCTCTCCTCCACTACCGTGACGGCGAGAAGCGGTACGTGATCGCTCCGGTGGGCGTCGAGGTCGGGACCGTTGTCGAGTCGGGCCCGGGCGCCGACATCAAGCCGGGCAACGCGCTTCCTCTCCGCAACATCCCCGTGGGGACGGTCGTCCACTGCATCGAGATGAAGCCGGGCGCCGGAGCCAAGATCGCCCGTTCGGCCGGGGCAGCGGTGCAGCTGATGGCCAAGGAGGGTGCTCACGCCCAGCTCCGGCTCCCTTCCGGTGAATACCGCCTCGTACCACTCGACTGCCGGGCCACGGTCGGTCAGGTGGGGAACACCGAGGCCGAGCTGGTGAAGTGGGGCAAGGCGGGACGCAGCCGCTGGCGCGGCGTGCGACCCACGACGCGGGGTGTCGCGATGAACCCCGTCGACCATCCCCTCGGTGGGGGCGAGGGAAAGAGCTCGGGCGGGCGTCACCCGGTCTCACCCTGGGGCAAGCTCGAACGCCCCACGCGCAAGAAGAACAAGCGTTCCAACGACATGATCGTCCGACGGCGTCGCAAGAGAGGACGCCGATGATCGCTGCTTGCCCCACTTGGAGGTTCCGATGCCGAGGAGTCTGAAGAAGGGCCCGTGGGTCGACGACAGCCTGCTGTCGAAGGTCGAGGCGCTCAACAAGTCAGGCCAGAAGTCCGTCGTGAAGACTTGGTCGCGTCGCTCCACGATCATCCCCGAGATGGTCGGGCACACGATCGCTGTCCACGACGGCCGCAAACACGTCCCGGTCTACATCACGGAGTCCATGGTCGGTCACAAGCTCGGCGAGTTCGCTCCCACGAGGACCTTCCGGACACATGCCGGCCAGGACCGCTCAGCGAGAGTCAGGTGAGGGCCGAGCCATGAGCGTCGAAGCCGACATCCCCGAGGTGAGGGCAGTCACGCGCCACATCCGGTCGTCGCCATACAAATTGCGCCTGATCGCGGACCTCGTTCGTGGCATGCCGGTCGTGGAGGCTCAGCGGATCCTGGACTTCTCGAACAAGGCCGCGGCCGAGACTGTCCGCAAGACGCTCGAGTCCGCCGTGGCGAACTCGGAGAACGGCCGGTTGGGGCTCTCCGCGGACGAGCTCTACGTGGCGGAGATTTACGTGGACGAGGGGCCGACGATGAAGCGCTGGCGGCCTCGGGCCCGTGGGCGAGCGACACGCATCCGCAAGCGCACGAGCCACCTGACGATCAAGCTTGCCGAGATCCCGGAGGAGGAGTGATGGGTCAGAAAGTCAACCCCTACGGGTTCCGCCTCGGCGTCTACACGGACTGGAAGTCACGCTGGTACGCGGACAAGGAATACCAGGACTACGTGATCGAGGACTGGAAGATTCGCGACTACATCATGACACGGCTCCCGCACGCCTTGATCAGTCGGATCGAGATCGAGCGGACGAGGGATCGGTTGAGGGTGGACGTCCACACCGCACGTCCGGGGATCGTGATCGGCAAGCGGGGAGTTCAGGCCGACGAGCTGCGCAACACGATCGACAAGCTCGCCGGCAAGCGGGTCCAGCTCAACGTTGTCGAGGTCGAGAAGCCCGAGCTCGATGCGCGTCTCGTCGCACAGAACGTCGGCGAGCAGCTCCGCGGTCGCGTCAGCTTCCGCCGCGCGATGAAGCGGGCGGTCCAGAACGTCCTCAAGGCCGGGGCGCTCGGCGTCCGTATCCAGTGCTCGGGCCGTCTCGGTGGCTCGGAGATGGCAAGGACCGAGTGGTACCGGGAGGGACGCGTTCCCCTGCACACCCTCAGGGCTGACATCGACTACGGCCTGTACGAGGCAAAGACGACGTTCGGTCAGATCGGGGTCAAGGTCTGGGTCTTCAGGGGCGATCACGATCTCCCGCGCAGGGGCTCGGCCGAGAAGATCAGTGCCGAGGCTGCGATGGCCGCCGGTGATGCGGCCCCGCGGAGGGGGCGTCGGGCGGCGGCTGTCACCGCCGGTGCGGGCTCGCGGGGGGCTGCCCTCGACTCCGAGAGTGACATACCTACCCGGGGCGCCCAGCCCGTGAGGCTCGAGTCGCTCGAGGAGCCCGAGGAGGAGACCGTACGCCGAGGGCTGCCCGAGCCCGTCCTCGAGTCCGCGAGCGAGCTGGTCGAGGGGTCCGAGGCTCCCGGTGCGGAGGCTCCCGGTGCCGAGGGGGGTGACTCCTGATGTTGATGCCCCGCAAGGTCAAGCACCGCAAGCAGCAGCGCGGTCGTCTCAAGGGGAATTCCAAGGGCCACGACAGCGTGCAGTTCGGGGACTACGGCCTCCAGGCTCTCGGTCCCGGATGGATCACCAACAGGCAGATCGAATCTGCCCGTATCGCGATCACCCGGCACATCAAGCGTGGGGGAAAGGTCTGGATCACGGTCTTCCCCGACAAGCCTGTGACGCAGAAGCCCGCCGAAACCCGCATGGGCTCCGGCAAGGGCAACCCCGAGCACTGGGTCGCAGTCGTGAAGCCCGGCAGGATCATGTTCGAGCTCTCGGGAGTATCCGAGGCGATCGCCCGCGAGGCGATGCGCCTCGCGGGCCACAAGCTCCCCATCAAGACCCGGTTCGTGACGAGGGAGGCTGAATGAAAGCCGCCGAGCTCCGAGAGATGGACACGGACGTCCTCGAAGCGCGTCTCGCCGAGTCCAAGGCCGAGCTGTTCAACCTCCGTTTCCAGTTCGCGACGGGACAGTTC
>QWHP01000309.1 GCA_021404985.1 Actinobacteria bacterium ATB1 | reverse complement strand
AGGAGATCGGAATGAACTCGGTCAAGCCCTGGATGATCCCGAGGATCAGTGCCTGGAGGAGAGTCACGGCTTGGCGGTCTCCACGGCGACACCGGCGTCGAGCCCGTTCGCGGTCCTCACCAGGCCGACGATCTCGGACAACATGCGTGTGACCTTGAAGTCCTTGGGTGTGTAGACGCTTGCAACCCCTCGGCCCCTGAGCGTCTCTGCGTCGTCCTCGGGGATGATTCCACCCACGACAACCGGCACGGTGGTCAGGCCCGCCTCCTGCATGAGGCGCAGGACCTCGGGCACCAACTCCATGTGGGAGCCGGAGAGGATGGAAAGCCCAACAGCGTGGACGGACTCGTCGAGCGCTGCGCTCACGATCTGCTCCGGACTCAGCCGGATGCCCTGGTAGACGACCTCGAACCCGGCATCCCGCGCACGAAGGGCGATCTGTTCGGCGCCGTTCGAATGGCCGTCGAGGCCCGGCTTCCCGATCAGGAGCTTGAGCGGCCGCCCGAGCTCACCGGAAGTGGATCCGACTGCGTCGCGAACGGCACGCAGGTCGTCCGCGAGGACGACTCCTGTCTGCGCCCCGGACAGGCCCGTCGGCGCCCGATACTCCCCGAACTCCCCGCGCAGTGTGTCGGCCCACTCCCCGGTGGTCACCCCGGCATGGGCACAACGTATCGAGACGGGCATCACGTTGCCTGTGGACCGAGCGACTTCCCTCAGCTCGTCCAGCGCGTCACGTACACGGCCCTCGTCGCGTCGGGCACGGAACTCACCGAGCCGGCGGATCTGCTCGGCCTCGGCGTCCGGATGGGCGGTCATGAAACCCGCCGTCTCACCCTCCATCAGGGGGTTCGGCTCCGTCTCGGTGAACCTGTTCACCCCGACAACCACCAGCTCGCCGGCCTCGATCGCGGCCACCCGCCGGGCGTTCGATTCGACGAGTCGGCTCTTGACGTAGCCGGACTCGATCGCGGCGGCCATACCTCCCATCCCGTCTATGCGTGCGAGCTCGTCCCGCGCCTCTGCGATCATCTCCTCCGTACGTGCCTCGACTACATGGGATCCCTCGAAGATGTCCTCGTACTCGAGGATGTCGGTCTCGTAGGCGAGCACCTGTTGCATGCGCAACGACCACTGCTGGTCCCACGGGGTCGGCAGACCGAGAGCCTCGTTCCAGGCAGGAAGCTGGAGAGCACGGCAGCGTGCGTCACGTGAGAGGGTCACGCCAAGCATCTCGAGAACGATGCGGGAGACGTTGTTCTCGGGCTGCTGCTCGGTCAGCCCCAGGGAGTTCACCTGGACCCCATAGCGGTAACGGCGCATCGCGGGCTCCTCGACCCCGTATCGCTCGAGGAGGAGCTCGTCCCACATCCTCCTGAAGGCGCGCATCTTGCAGATCTCCTCGACGAACCGGATCGATGCGTCGTTGAAGAAGCTGATCGCTGCGCAGACACGCCCGAAGTCCTCGGACGCCACCTGGCCGCTCTCCTTCACCATGTCGAGGATCTGGATCGCCATCGCGAGGCCGTAGGCAAGCTCCTGCTCGGGGGTCGCGCCCGCCTCCTGTAGGTGGTAGGGGCACACGTTGACGGGGTTCCATTTCGGCATCTCATGGATGGTGTACGCGATCGTGTCCACTGTCAGACGCAACGACTCACGGGGCGGGAAGATGAAGGTCCCCCTCGACAGGTACTCCTTCTGGATGTCGTTCTGGGTCGTGCCGCGCAGCTTGGAGACGTCGGCTCCCTGATCCTCGGCCACGGCGACGTAGAGCGCGAGGAGCCAGGCCGCCGTCGCGTTGATCGTCATCGACGTGTTCATCTCATCGAGCGGGATCCCGTCGAAGAGCGTGTGCATGTCCGCTAACGAGCAGACCGGCACCCCGACCTTTCCCACCTCTCCGAACGCCTTCGGCGAATCTGCGTCGTATCCCGTCTGAGTGGGCAGGTCGAACGCGACCGAGAGACCGGTCTGGCCCTTCTGCAGGTTCTTCTTGTAGAGGGCGTTGGACGCGGCGGCCGAGGTGTGCCCCGAGTAGGTACGGAACACCCAGGGCTTGTCCCTCTTGGTTCTTGGCATGAGCAAGGATCCCTCGCCGGAGCGGCAGGGTGCAACCGCGCGCGACGGGTGGGCAGCCGGGTCAGGCGGACGGGGGGATGATTCGTGGGCGCCATGCCGACCGGCTCGGCGGGTGACGCTCCCCGACGACTACCGCGTCTGCCATGGACGCGATCAGGTCGTCAGGTCCGTCGAAGTCCGGGAGCTCGAGCCATGCTGCGCCGATCTCGTCCGGGTAGTGGGCGTCGGATCCCGACCCTCCCGGTAATCCCCTCCTTGTCGCGTAGGTGCCCGCTGCCCGGTTGTGGGCCTCTGACGGGTTTCGTGAGTTGAAGACCTCGACGGCGTCGAGCAGTCCCTCGGCTAGCAACGCATCCATGGCCGTTTCCCCCATGGCGTGGTTGCGGGGACCGATCGGATGGGGGACATAGACCAGTCCCCCCTGCTCGCGGATGCGCCGCGCGCACTCGCCGGAGGGGAGCCCGAAGCTGATCCTCTCGTCCAGGAAGAGGCCGATCAGCTCACCTTCGCGTGTCTTGATCTCGGACCCGACCACGACCCGGACGTCGAGATCTGCGCTCAGGGTCTGTGCCACGTGGACGGCGTTGTGGTCGGTCACACAGACGACGTCGAGCCCAGCCGCCTCTACCGCGTCCTCGAACTCCTCGATCGTCGTGACGGCGTCGCCGGACCCGTACGTGTGCATGTGGAAGTCCATCCGAACCCAGCCGGGTCGCCTCCCGCCCGCATCCGAGGGTGGGGTGGGAAGGAACCGGCGGTCGATGGCGTCGGGACAGCTCCCGTCGTCGAGCGTCTCCACACGCGGAGTACTAGCCTAGCGGGCGCGGAGTTCGGCGAGCCTTGCTGCAAGCCATATGACGGACCCGAGGATCTCGGGAACGGGAACATCGAAGTGGCCACCCGTGTTCTGGCGGACTTCGAGGTCCGCCCCCGCGAGAGCCTGCAGCAACTGGGCCACGGACTCCTGCGGGAAGAGCTCGTCCTCGGTCTGGCGGAGGAACCTCAACGGGCACCGGAGCCTCCCGGCCGCGGACCGCATCTGGTCCTCGAGAGAAGGAACGAGTCCGGCCAGTCCGAGGACTGCGGCACCCGGACGGAGCCGTGCCGCCACACCGAGGCCCAGGACCGTGCCGAGACTCAGCCCCCAGTAACCGACGGGTCCAAGACCGTGGGCGTCGACGAAGTCGTCGACTGCGACCTCCCATTCCTTGGCCGCGGTCAGCCACACCTCCGGGTCGCAGATCTCCTCAGCAGAATTGCGCAGGATCTCCTCGGGTGTCGCGTCCGGGAAGGGAGCGTTCTCTCCGTGCCCTGGCCAGTCGCACGCCAGGACAGCGCAGCCACGCTTCGTGAAGGCTCCTGCGACGGCATGGATCTCCTCGGCGTCCTTGGATCTTCCCCCACCGTGGCCGACAACCACCAGCGGATGGGGTCTCTCTGCTTCGCTGCCGCCCCGGAACTGTCGCTTCGGCAACCATGTCCGCACGTGCCTGGACCTCCCTGTCACCGATCGGATTCACCGATGCCGGGCTTCGATCCTCGTCCTGTCCTCGATTCCCGGCGGTGTCAGCGTCCGCCGAGCGTCATCTCGCCGAGGAGCAGGTGGACTGCCGGGCCTCCCGAGAGCATTCGTGCCTGCGACCCGGTCGCGACGATGTCGAGGAGCATTCGTTGGATCGTGGAGGCGATCGTCGCCTCACGGAAGGGCTCTCCCAAGAGACCCTTGCGGATGTGAAAACCCTCGGCTCCGACCGAGAAGTCGCCCGAGACCGGGTTCACGCCGGAATGAAGCCCTTGAACCGACTGGACGTATATACCGCCGTCCGCCTGGCGCAGGAGAGCTTCCAGGTCGGCGCCCGCCGTGGGAACGAACCCCACGGACCTCATCCCGACACCCG
>QWHP01000308.1 GCA_021404985.1 Actinobacteria bacterium ATB1 | reverse complement strand
CCGTACCCACAGAGGTGCCCCCGACGGCAAGAGCGATCGCCGTCTCGAGTGGCAAGGGCGGCGTGGGCAAGAGCACCACGACCGCGAACCTCGCCGTGGCCCTCGAAGACATGGGATTCACGGTCGGCGTGCTCGATGCCGACATCTGGGGTTTCTCGGTGGACCGGATGCTCGGAGTGGCGGGCAGGCTGTCCGGTCACGACGGCAAGATCGAGCCCGTGATTGCCGGCGCGAACGGCCGTCTCAAGGTCGTCTCGATGGGTCTGTTGGTGGACAACGAGGAACAGGCCCTGATGTGGCGGGGACTGATCCTTACCAAGGCCGTGGAACAGTTCCTTCGCGACGTCCGTTGGGGCGAGCTCGACTATCTCATCATCGACATGCCCCCCGGGACAGGCGACGTGCAGATGGGCCTCGCCCGGATGCTCCCGCAGGCCGCCATGCTCCTCGCAACGACACCCCAGAGGGTGGCGCAGAAAGTCGCTGTCAGAGCTGCGAACATGGCACGGCGTTCGCACATGCCACTGATCGGAGTGGTCGAGAACATGTCCGTCTTCGTTTGCGAGCACGGCACGGAGTATCACCTCTTCGGTTCGGGTGGGGGGACCGCTCTCGCCGAGCAGCTCGAAGTGCCGCTGCTCGCCGAGATCCCACTGGACCCTTTGGGGATGGAGGCGGGCGACGCCGGACAGCCCGTAGTGACCGCCCACCCGAACGCGCCCGCGGCACTCGCCTACAAGCGCCTGGCACGTCGCGTCGTCGAGGATGCCCTGCCACCCTTGGACCTGTCGGGCTGCACAGCCCGTCTGGCGGAGATCTTCCAAACCCTCGAGACCGGGAAACGCTGACTCGAGCCCGGAACCGTCCGGTGATGTGTCAGTCTGGGGCGCCAGACAAAGCGGGGAGGAGACGCTCGGAACTCCGGCACGCCTCGTCGATCCAGGCCGGAGGTCTGGCCACCCGGCCGCTTCGCCCACCGAGACTGTCGTCGATGGCGGCGCATACCTCTGCCGTCACCCTCTCGTGGTGGAGAACGGGCGACAGCGCCGGTTTCGGCCGCCCGAAGAAGTGCCCCTGCATGAGCACGAACCCGGCCTTGCCGAGACACTCGGCCTGCTCGAGAGTCTCCACTCCTTCGGCAACCGGGACAGCGCCGATGGAAGCACAGAAAGTGGTGATCTCGTCGAGAAGACCGGAGGAGTCCGCACACTCGGTCTGGATGACACGACGGTCGACCTTGACGTAGGTAGGCCGGACCGCTGCTGCGAGGATGAAGGTACCGTGCCCCTGGCCACAATCGTCGGCGGCGACGGCGATCCCGGCTGCCTTCAACGCGCCCACGGCGTCGGCCAAGGCGTCCACGTCCTCGACGAGCTCGTACTCGGTCACCTCGAGCACGACCCGACCGGGCTCCATCCCCTGATTCCCCAACCAGGAGAGAAGTTCGCCGGGGGTCAGGCGTTGCTCCGCCAGCGTCGAGGGAAGACAGTTCACGAAGAGGGCCCCGGAACGCCTCAGGGGGGTCGTCCGGATCGCCAACTCCAGACAGGTCCGGTCGAGCTGCGGGTGGACACCATCTGACATCGCCGCCTGGAAGAGCTCGAGCGGGCCGTCGAAAGGACCCACCGTGCGCAGCAGGACCTCGTGACCGACGACGTGCCTGTGCGGCCACGCGACGATCGGCTGGTAGTGAAACGCAAGGCCGCTCGTGAAGTCGGCCCAATCCCAACTCGAAACCTGGTAGTAGGAGGTCATCCGATTCCTCCCGGACGCGACACTCTCCGTATACGGAATCATCGGCAGCGGCATTGGCGGGGGTGTGCCAGACGAAGGGTTTGGGGTCGTCGTTCCAGTGTGATGCCCAGATGTCGATGGCGTCGCAGAGGGCGGCGACGCTGTCAAAGCTGCCTTGCTTGAGACGCTTGCTCGTGAGCTTGGCGAACCAGCCTTCGACGAGGTTGAGCCAGGAAGCGCTTGTCGGTGTGAAGTGCAGATGCCAGCGCTGCCGATCGGGGTGGGCGAGCCACTTCGCGACCGGTGGGGCACTGTGCGCGGAGAGGTTGTCCAAGACGACATGTATGCCGAGATCCTCGGAGACATGCAGGTCGATCCAGCGGAAGAACGCCAGCACGTCATTAGCTGTGGGTTTCTTGCGTGTCTGGTGGATCACCTCGCCGGTGCCGACGTTGAGAGCGGCGAAGAGGTCGATGGTGCCGTTGCGCTTGTAGTCATGCGTCATGGTCTTGGCCCGGCCTGGTTTGAGCGGCAATGACGGCTGCGTCCGATCCAGCGCCTGACACTGGGTCTTCTCGTCGAAGCTGAACACCACGGCCCGCTCCGGCGGGTCAATGTAGAGCCCGACAACATCTTGGAGTTTGGCTTCAAAGTTCGGGTCGTTGGAGAGCTTGAACGTCTCGACCTTCCACGGCCGCAGCCTCCGCGCCCGCCAGATCCGTGCCACAGTGTCCTTGCTCACACCGTGACGTTCGCCCATCGTCCGCGTCGACCATGACGTCGACTCGTCATCGGGAATCGCATGCAGCGTGTCATCGACGATCGCGTCGACCACGTCCTGGGGGATCTCGGGCTTGCGGCCCCGACCCGACGCTATCGAGCACCGTATCCGGTGTAGTGGCGCACTCTCGGGCGATCGCCTCATTCGCCGTACCCGCCGCTGCCAACAACGCGGAAGCCTGCACGACCTTGCGGTGCGGCAACGACGACGACTTCGCGATCCGCTCCAGCTCCTTGCGCTGCTTGCGAGTCACCTTCAAGGGAGAAGCAGTGATCACAGGCATGCCCTACCATAGCCCACCTTGCTATTTCAGCGACGGACCACTAGTGCCGCATCGCGCGCGCGGCGACAGCCTCGGATCAGTCGAGCACGTCCGCTGCGATCAGCTCCTCGCAGTGGCGGTCGTCCCACCACGTGAGCTGAAGGGCCTTGGCGCGACGGAAGAAGAGCTGCACGTCGGCCTCGAGCGTGAACCCCATGCCACCCCAGACCTGCTGCGCGGTCTTGGTGGCGTCGACGAACGCCCGGCACGCCATGTACTTGGCCATGGGAGCGAGACGCACGACGGGCCGCCCCTGCGCTCGTGCCCACGCTGCCTCGTAGACGAGCGTCCGGGCGCCAGCGACCTCCGTGTCACGGTCGGCCAGGTAGTGGCTGATCGCCTGGAAAGCAGCCAAAGGTTTGCCGAACTGCTCGCGATTCAGCGCGTATTCGACTGTCGTGGCGAGCACCTGTTGGGCCCCGCCGATCGCCTGAGCCGCGAGGAGGATCGCTGCGTCGTGCATCGTCTCGTCCCAGGTCTCCCAACCTGACCCGGCGGGTCCGACTCGCGCAGCCGAGCTGAGGCGGACGCTGTCGAAACGCACCGTGTGCAGGCTCTCCGAAGATATGGTTCGCTCGGCCTCCACCACCACGCCTTCTGCGTCGGTGTCGACGACGAAGAGATCGATGCCGCCGTCACCGGAGCCGAGCCGCGCCGGTACGACGATCTGTTCCGCCACGTTCGCGAACGGCACGAGGATCTTGGCACCCTCGAGGACCCAGCCGTCACTGTCGGGGACCGCAGGCATCGCGACTCCGTCCGCCCCGAACCCCCTGTCGCGTTCGGTACCCGCGGCAGTGAACACAGACTCACCGGTTGCGATTCGCCCGAGCCATCCGTTCTTCTGCTCCTGGGAAGCGGCACGGGACAGGATCCCCCCCGCCATCACGGCAGAGACGAAGTGCGGGGTCGGGGCAAGCGCACGGCCCAGCTCCTCGTAGAGGATCGCCCCCTCGAGGACGGTCTGGCCCGATCCACCGTGGTCCTCGGGCAGCATGAGTCCTACGAGGTCGAGCGCGCCGAGTTGTTTCCAGAGCTCCGGAGGGAAGCCGTTCGGATCCTCCTCGGCAGCCCGAACTGCCTGGGTGGTGCAATGCTGGGCACACAATCCCTGCACGGTCTCTCGCAACAGCTCCTGTTCGGGTGTGAAATCGAGGTCCATCCCGCTCCTCCGGTCAGGGACGCCACGTGCCGTGACGCCAGGGGTTGTCTTTCTCGTCCACCGGGATCGCGACACGCACGTCGCAAGTCGTGGCGATCCGCTCCTCGCCGTCCGTGACCGCCGACATCGTCACCTCGAGGGAGACCCAGGCGCACCCGGTATCGTCCGTCCCCACGTCGGTCACCCTGCCCCGCATCACCATCTCGTCCCCGGCGAAGACAGAGTCGCGCATCCTGAACTTCATGCGCCCGAGCCTTCCCTTCGGGCCGGTCCAGTCCGTCACGAAGCGTTCGAACCAGGCAGCCTGATTCGGTGTGTTCATGAAGATGTCCCTCACGCCGTTGCGCTGCTGGGCAAAATCGCGGTCGTGGTGCATGGGACGCGTGTCCCTACTCGCCAAGGCTCCGAGGATCACCGTGGTGGCCGTCACGTCGTAGTGGAGCTCGGGGAGGTTCATCCCCACCTTCACGTCGGCCAGGATCACTCCTGCATCGCCTCCCATCACCCGCTCCTCCTGTATCCGAAGCCGGTGTACGACTCCACGCCGACGAGGACGTCGTCCTGGTTCAGGTACTCGACCTCGATCACCCAGAAACGCCCCGTTCCGAGCTTCGTGGTCTTCTCCCCCGAGACCGACCTCAGGATCTGGCGAGTCCGCAACAGATCGCCCGGCCGTACGGGAGCGTGGAAGACGATCTCGTTGTCTGTCATGACGGCCTCGGGCAGATCGAGTCTCTCTTTCAGGTCGAAGTGGACCTTCAGCGGCAAGTGCTGTTCCGTGCGCCCGGGCGCCCAGTGGTGGGGACGGAACCACACCGAGATCATCGTCGGTGGGGCGATCGGGCCGTCCGTCGTCTCGGCTGCCACCTCGTCGTCCCAGAAGAGGGGATTCCCGTTCTCGACCGACGCGCACGTCGTCCAGATGTAGCCCCGCTCGACGGGGAACTCGCCGTCTTCCTCGTACTGGACGACGCCGATGAGATCGGAGACGTCGGCCGGCAGGTTCGATCCTGTGTCCGTCGCCGTCACGCCACGACTCCTTCCTCCGCCAACTCGGCGATCTCGCTCTCCGCGTACCCGGCGGACTTCAAGATCTCGTGGGTGTCAGTCGCCACCGGATCGCGTACCTCCACCGGGTCTGCCAGTGGACCCTGCCCGGCGAGGATGGCGCCTATCTGGCGAAACTCCTCTCCCGCCTCGCTCGCGGCGCGCACGACCGCGTTCCGGGACGAGAACTGGTCGTCGGCGACCGCCTCGGCGACCGTTAGGACGGGTGCCACGCAACAGTCGGAAGGTCCGAGCTCGGCAACCCACTCTTCCCTGTCGCGGGTCCGGAACACCGTCGCCAAGTCCTCACGGATACCGTCCTGGTCCTCGTCCACGTATTGGCTGTCGGTCCACTTCTCGAGCCCGAGAGCCCGACAGAGGTTGGCCCAGAAGGCCGCCTCGATCGCCCCGACGGAGATCCATTTCCCGTCGCGGGTCCCGTAGACGCCGTAGCACGCGTACCTGCCGGTCAGGACGTAGTGGCCCGGCCCCGGCTCGACCCCCGTCGCCAGGTACTCGTCGGCGTAGAGGGACATCATCGACAGCACGCCGTCCGCGATCGACACGTCGAGCCATGCTCCCTTGCCGGAAGTCTCGCGTCCGATGAGTGCCGACATGATCGCCATCACGGCCTGCATGCCGCCCGCCGCTATGTCAGCGACCGTCGCGCCGGGCAGTGCAGGGGCGCCCTCGGGCCCGCGCCCGGAGCAGTCGAGATAGCCACCGACGGCGAGATAGTTGATGTCGTGGCCTGCCCACAGCCTGCGTGGCCCCGTCTGCCCGTAGCCGCTGGTCGAGCAGTACACGATGCGCGGGTTGCGCCCGGACACAGCCTCGTAGTCGATGCCGAGACGGCCGGCGACACCCGGACGAAAGCTTTCGATCATGACATCGGCGCCGTCCACGAGGCGAAGGAACGCCTCGAGACCGAGTGGCGACTTGATGTCGATGAGGACCCGCCGCATGCCTCGGTGACCGCTGTAGGCATGCTGGGGAGGAGCGATCTGCACGCCCGACTTCGACGGCGGCGGACCGACCTTGACGACGTCGGCGCCGTAGTCGGCGAGCATCCGGCTCGCCCGTGCAGCGGGACCCACACTCGAGAGGTCGAGCACGGTGACGCCTGCGAGTGGAGCACGATCCGGCATGGCTCAGAAGTTCTTGGGCAGACCGAGCTTGCGCCGGGCGATGATGTTCTTCTGAACCTCCGACGTGCCCCCACCGATGGTGTCGAGCACCGTGTAGCGATACGTGGACTCTGCCCGGCCTCGCATGGGTGCGTCCTCGGTCCCCACGGAGAAGAGACTCCCGGGCCCGGCAAGATCCATCGAGGCGTCGGCGAGGCGCTTGGACAGCTCCGTCGCGTACAGCTTGTACTGCGACGCCTGTGTCGTCGGAGGCTTGCCGCCCACCTCGGAGGCCGCGGCCACGAAGCGCAGACCGAGCACCCGGGCGACCTCGGCCTCCGCTGTCAGCCTCGCGATCCGACTCCGCACGACAGGGTCGTCCTTGAGCGGCTTCCCGTCGCGCATGGCCGACTTCACGTACTC
>QWHP01000307.1 GCA_021404985.1 Actinobacteria bacterium ATB1 | reverse complement strand
GCCCGACTTCGTCTCGACGAGCAGCGGGCGGGCGTTGACGGAGACGAGGGCGTGCTCGACGGCGTACTTGGCGACGCAGCGGATGCCGTTGCCGCACATCGCGCCCTCGGAGCCGTCGGCGTTGAACATGATCATGCGGACCGCGTCGGTCAGGCCGCTGGCCTTCGTCGGCCGGGCGATGACGATGAGTCCGTCGGACCCGATGCCGGTGTGGCGATCGCTCATGCGCCGGGAGAGTTCCGGCAGGTCGGCGCGCTCGGCGATGGCGGGGTTGGTAACGGCATCAAGGTAGACGTAGTCGTTGCCGATGCCGTGCATTTTCGTGAACTTCAACACCGGTCGTCCTTCTGCTTCGGAGTCAATTCAGTTCAAACCACAGAGACACAGAGGGCACAGAGAGCGCACAGAAGGCGATCAACGGCAATGCTCAGGGTTCACTCGAGTGTCGGTTCTCATCTATCGCGACGAGCCCTGATCCACAGCGGCCTGATTGCTCTCGCAACTCCATGGGATCCTCCATCCGTCCGCGCTGTGCGCCCTCCGTGTGCTCAGTGTTCTCTGTGGTGAGTGCCTTTCACAGCATCTTTAGCCGCGTCAGAAGCGTGCGGATCCCGTTGTACGACTCCTTGCGAGCCGTCCAGGCAGACGGACTTCCGGCCAGCCAGCGCTCACGTTCTCTCGGCGACAGAGACGAGAAGGGCCGGGCTTGCCGGGACAGCAGCGGGGACAGCTCGTATCCCGAGATCATCGCCCGGACGAGCCCCCGACTGCCGGGAGTGAAGCGCGACATCCAGGACTCGATCCGCTCGATCGTTCCGGCATCGAGGCCCGAGGGCAGATCGCCACCGTCCGGGAACATCGTCTCGACCAGCGCCCTCAGGGCCCGTTGCTCGAAGTCGGTCAGGCTCCTCGTCACCGGATCACCCTACACGGGGCCGGGTCGGGTCTCAGGTGCCGCTACGCGCATCCGGCGGCGATCGAGAGGGCGCGACAGAGCGCAGATATCGTGTTGTCCCGTGCCCGCCCGACACGACGGCGCAGACTCGAGCGGGGCAGGAGCTGCGCGTTGTCGAGATTGGCCACCGACGCCCGCCGGATTCCATCGGCGGAACCGACTGAGACCTCGGTGGAGAGCCCGCGGACGGTGGAGGTCACTGGGGCGACCAAGACTGCGTTCAAGAAGCGGCCCATGGGGTCTCGGGTGAGCACGATGACCGGTCTGAGCTTGTCCAGCTCCGCCAGCCAGACGTCGCCGCGGCGGGGAGCGGCCGGTTCAGCCCTCGTACTCGGCATAGAGTGCCTCCCAGTCCGTGTCGTCGGCCAGGCCGCGAGTGTCAGCACGAGCGGCGAGTGCGATCTCTGCCTCCGTTGGTGGGTGCTGTCGGTACGCAGTGATGTCCTTTCGGAGGCGTTCACTCCGGATGAGACAGTCGAGGGCGATGTCGATCACCTCCGACGTGGACCGCGCATCCACGAGCGCTTTCGCCTCGTCGACCTTGGCGCGGTGGACGCTGATTGTGGTCTTGTCTTTCGGCATACTTCAAAGACTACCCATAGTATGACCCTCGATGTCCTCAGATGGGGAAAGGTCGGGGACCGGCTCGGATGGCCTTGCCGTCGGGCCTTCGCCAGGTGAGCTCACTGGCGGGGTCGCCCGTGACGGTCCAGCCGTGTTCGTGGGGGAGGCGGTGGTGGAAACCGCAGACCCAGATCAGGTTCGCCTCGCAGGTGTCCCCGCCGTCGCTCGGTGGCGGATGTGGTGGATCTCCGCGAATCCCGTCCGTCCGCAACCGAGGAAGCGACAACCTCTGTCGCGATGTCGCACGATGCGACGGATGCGCTCGGGGATCGCCTTGTACGCGTCGGAGATCGCGACCGTGGTGCCGTCGTCGAGGTGGGCGGCGACCTGCGTGTAGCCGTCACAACAGAGGCGGCGGGTGGTCGCGGCCGAAGTGGCGGGACCTGCTTCGAGGTGGCAGTCCGTCGTGGAGGCGACTTGGACCTGGAGGTCTTCGACACGGATGTGAGCGACGACCGTTGCGGTCGGTCTCGACGGGAGCGTTCGGCCAACCTCGGGATCGGACCCTGCCGGGTCCATCAGGAGTTCGCAGAGGGCGTCGACGCAGCGGGCCGGCTACGGGTCGTACGAACCACTTGCGGGGTTGGGACCGTAGGTCGCTGCGCGGCGCTCGATCTCTGCGCGAATGCCCACCCCCACGTCCGCTGGGAGGAAGCCGTTCACGCGCAGGCCGAGGGCTTCGTGGTCGTTGGCCATGTGCAGCGCCCGGCGTTCGTCGGCCTGCGTGGCTTCCTCTGCCTTGACGGGCCTGGCCTTGCGAGCGAGGTACTGCAGGTCGTCGACGCTCGCACCCCTTGCGTAGTCGGCGAGCTCGCCGTCGTCTTCGGCAGTGGCGAATTGGCAGTCCCCGGGGACGTGATTCGAAGCGATCACGTCCCTACCCGGACCTGATCGAAGGAGAGCTCACCTGCCATGAAGGCCTTGGCGATCTCGGGGAGCTCTTCGAGACGCCGGGCGATCTTGATCCAGGTGTGGGCTGTGTTCCAGCTCATGCCCATCGCGCGAACGAGCCAGGCAGCCATGCTGAACGCCCCGTCCTGTCGCCACGCCTGCCGCCGGTCGTACTCACCGATCACCGCCAGCATGTGCCGGGTCGTCGAGGCGTGGACGTCGTGAAGCCCGCCGAGGGCCACGGTGAGATCGTCCTCCGTGATGCCGTCGAAGTCCGGGGAACCTGGCTCCGTTTCCTGGAACACTTCAGTCGAACACATGTTCGGCGAATAGTAGCGGGAGGGTGTGACAAGAATTCCGGCTCTACCGCGCCTTTCGTGGGTGGCTGACCTGGGGTGATGGGGCGCAAGCCGTTGTCCCGTCTACGTTTCCGACCGTCTGAAAGTTGGATTCGAGCCGGGAGGCAACGGCATGCGCATCAAGAGGCTATTGCGTGAGGTGCTCGGGTTGTCGAGGGGGGTCGTGGTCTGCGGTTGGGAGCTCGACTGGGACCGCGACGAGCGGCCGGTCCTGCGCGTCGAGGTCCGCGACCGTGTCCGTCGGAGGGGACGCTGCGGACGTTGCGGCGAGAGGGTAGCCTGGTATGACCGAGGTGGAGGGCAGCGCAGCTGGCGTCACCTCGATGTCGCCTTCGCCCGCTGCGACCTCGTCGCCGACGCCCACCGCGTCGACTGTCCCAGGTGTGGCCCGACCGTCGCAGCGCTGCCGGGCACGCCACGCCAGCGCGTTCACGGCTGCCTTCGACGATGTCATCGTGTGGGAGGCGCTCGCCGCGTCCAAACAGGCGGCTGCGGACCGTTACGGCGTCACGTGGCGAGCGGCAGACAATGCGTGTGTGTGTTGCGAGTGAGGCCTTGGGCTGTATCGACCTGCTCGATGGGCTTGTCGCGATCGGTATCGACGAGGTCAAGTACAAGAAGGGCCAGAAGTACCTGACCGTCGTCTGTGATCATGTGAGCGACCGAGTTGTCTGGGCAGGCGAAGGACGTTCCAAGAAGACCGTCCGGGCCTTCTTCGACGCCCTCGGAGATGCTCGCACCGCCCGGCTCCAGTTCGTTTCCTGTGATGGCGCCGAATGGATCCGTACCGTCCTCGCCGAACGCGCTCCCCAGGCCGAGGTCTGCCTCGATACCTGGCATGTCATCGGCTGGGCGACCGACGCCGTCGACACCCTACGACGCTCAGAGTGGAACCGGCTCCGTCAAACCGGCCGAGCCGGGGCAGCCAAGGCCCTCAAAGGCCTGCGCTGGCTACTGCTGCGAAACTGGGAGAACCTCACCGGCGAAGAGCGCGCCACGATCCGCGATCTCGACAAGAGCAACCGGCGGCTCCTGCGGGCCTGGCAGCTCAAGGAGGAACTTCGTGACACATTCGGCCTTGGTCCCGTCGAGGCCGATGCAGCCCTCGACGACTGGCTCCACTACGCGTCCCGCTCCCGCCTCGAACCCTTCGTG